>CBFGLP010000754.1:0-11374 GCA_965649595.1 uncultured Myxococcales bacterium
TGAGCTCGGCGGCCCGCTCGGCCGCGCGAATCATCTCGGCCACATGGCGATGCTCGACCGAGCCCTCGGCCAGTCGCATCTGGACCAGGTCGCCGAACCCGAGGATCGCCGAGAGGATGTTGTTGAAGTCGTGCGCGACGCCGCCCGCAAGCCGTCCGATCGACTCCATCTTCTGCACCTGCAAGAGCTGACTGCGGAGCTCCTCCTGCTCGGTCTCGGCACGCTTGCGCTCCGTCAGATCAACGATCTCCCACAGGATGTAGCGCTCGCCGTCGCGCTCGACATGCTGGACCGACAGCTGCGCCGGCAACCTGCGCCCACCCATCACGAGCTCGAGCTCGAGGTCGCGCACGCGACCGCACGCCTCGAGTTGTGCCAGCACGCGTGTGCGGTCGTCCAGATTGGCCCACAACCCCAGCTCTGAGCCGGTCTTGCCGATCGCCTGCTCGCGGCGCACGCCCATCGTCTGCAGCCACGTCTCGTTTACGTCGATGATGCGTCCTTGGGTCCGCTCGGTGAACGCGAGCATTGTCGACGTCGCGTTGAAGATGGTCTCG
This sequence comes from uncultured Myxococcales bacterium, assembly GCA_965649595.1. Taxonomy (GTDB): domain Bacteria; phylum Myxococcota_A; class Polyangia; order Nannocystales; family Nannocystaceae; genus Plesiocystis. The sequence goes on from CBFGLP010000754.1 coordinate 558, forward strand.
AAGCGCTTCTCGCTCTCGCGCAGCGCCGCCTCCATGCGCTTGCGTATGTCGATGTCGCGTACGCTCGCCATGACGTGCGGGCGTCCGTCGAGCTCGACGCGATGCAGCGCGACCTTGGTCCAGAACAACGTGCCATCGATGCGATGAGATCGCCACTCGAACGAGCACTCCCCCTCCGCCAGCGCGCGACGCAGATGCTCCGCAGCGTGCTCTCGCGTGTAGGGGGCCTCGTTCGAGCTGAGGTCCTCGATCGAGAAGCCGAGCGCCTGTTCGCGCGTGCAGCCGAACATCGTGCACGCGCGAGCGTTGACGAGGACGACACGCCCGTCGCTTTCGTACACGAACAGCGCGTCACTCGTGGCATCGAACAGCTCGCGGTAGATCGAGGGGTTCAATCGGAACTCGGCCGCTTCAGACTCTTGGCTCATGTCCATTCGACCCGAGCACGGCGCTCGAGCCCATCGGGTTCGAGCGAGCTCAGCGCGTCGAATAGCTGCACTTGGAAGCTGCCCGGTCCTGCGGCTCGCTCGGCTGCGAGCTCACCCGCGACACCGAGCACGATCATGGTCTGCGTCGCAGCAATGAATGGTGACGAGGTGACCGCCACCAACGCTCCGGTGAGCGCGGAGGCGGTGCAGCCCATGCCGGTGACGCGCGTCATCATCGGCACGCCGTTGTGTACGCGGGCCACGCTCGCAGCGGAGACGATGATGTCGGTGGGGCCACTCACGGATACGACACAGCCGTGCGCTTCGGAGATGGCATGTGCTGCCTCGAGCGATTCCTCGGCGCCCTGCACACTATCGACGCCGCGGGTCCCGGCTACCTCCGAGCACAGCGCGAGGATCTCCGAGGGGTTGCCGCGTACGATCGTGGGCGAGAGCTCCGACAGCAGGCGTCGCGCGGTGGTCGTGCGGTACGAAGTCGCTCCCGCGCCCACGGGATCGAGCACGATCGGGATGCCGCGCCGCCGGGCCGCACGACCCGCCAGGCTCATGGCCTCTATCCAGGGATCGCTGAGCGTGCCGATGTTGAGCACGAGCGCCCGGGCAATACCAACCATCTCCTCCACCTCTTGCGGGGCGTGGGCCATCACCGGCGAGGCCCCGATCGCCAGCAGGGCGTTGGCGGTCGTGTTCATCACCACATAATTCGTGATGTTGTGGACGACCGGAGCCTCGGCCCTGACGCGCCGGAGAGCTTCCCCGAGCATGCGAGCATATTATTGCTCGATTCGCACGGCTTGCGACAGCCGGTCACGGCTGACTCGGCTGTTCGCCGACTCCGATTGCCCGATTGGTCCGCGAGGTGCGCGGCGCCGCGGCCGGCTCATCGGCGCCGGTACCTGCGAGCCGGAGCTTGCGACCTCGCAGCGGATGATCGAAACGCCCAACTGCTGGTACATCGAGACCGTGCGCCTCCGAGCCTCAGTCTTGCTGCTACCTCTCCTGCTCCTGGCCTGTACCGACGATGGCGGTGGCGAGCCCTGCGAGGCACCGGTCGAGGGCTTGCCTGCCAACTACTCGGTCAGCCTGGTGGGCTTTCCCGAAGTCGTCGACGGCCAACTGGTCGCAAATGTGCAGCTCGACTTCAACGGGCCCTGTGTGGTGGACGCAATCGACTTCGCTGCCGACCAGCTCACCCTGTCGTTGGCTTGTGAACATCCCGCGCCCTCGGATCCGGGAGGGGCGAGGGTCACGATCACGACCGCAGCCGCGGGTCTTCCGTCCGGCGTGGACATCGGTGACACGCTGACCTTCGACGCCCAAGCAGCCCATGTGGAGCAGACGGGCGGCGACGCGTCCGGTCCGATCTTCCGGGAGCTCTCGCCCGGCGGTCCGGAGCGCTACGAGCTCAGCGACGAGGGCGGCCCCGTGTTCGCGCTCGTCATCAACGATACCACCGGGTTTTTTGGCCCGATCAAGGCGACCACCATGTACAACTGTCCAGGCTGGGCGTTTTGTACAGCCAGGACGGACTCGATTCGTGGGTACGTTCATGCGAGCCTCGACGACCAACCGGGGGTCGACGTGGAAGTCGGCGAGACGGCTTTGCTGGAGAGCGGCGATCTGGCTTGGGACGTGACGCTCTTTCAATCTTGGCTGACGAGCGATTGCCACGACGGGGAGCATGGCAGCCTCAGCATCGTGCGTCGGCCCTGAGCGAGATCGGACGAGGGCAGCGTGATCGAGTGGATGAACAATCCTCCGCACTCCGGGAATCACTATCCGACGTGGCAGGAGGTCGAGGGTGAGCACGTCGACCCGGTCCCACGCGGCAATTGGGTGCACAACCTCGAGCATGGCTGGGTGGTCCTCGTGCACAATTGTCCGGCCGATTGCGACGCCGAGCTCGACGTCCTGCGGGCGGTGATCGAGATGCGACCGAATGCATCGATCATCATGACACCCGATCCGCTGCTCGACGCCCCGCGCTTCGCCGCGATCTCGTGGACGTGGGTGCACGAGTTCGATACGCCCGATCTCGACGAGCTGCTCTGCTTCGTCGATCAGCACTTCGATCACGCGCCCGAGAGTGTGCACTGAGCACTATCGCCGAGCTTGCCGCCAGAGCGAGTAGCCGACAAACACAGCCAACGCGAGGGCGCCGCTGAGGAGGGCCGTGGGCTCGAGTTGGGTCGCAATGGCGAGCGTCGCCGCGATCCCGACTGCGGGCACGATCGGGAACCTGCCGAGCGCACCTGGAACACGAAAGGGGCGCTCCACGTCCGGCTCGTGGTAGCGAAGAACGATCAAAGCGACGTTCACGGCCACGAACGAAAGCAGCGACGCGAACGACGAGAGGCTGGCCACGACCCCGACATCCCCGAACGGAACCAGAGCTGCGGCAAGGGCTGCGACGACGAGCGTCGCCACCCAAGGCGTCTTTCGGCGTGGAAGGAGAGCGGCCAAGCACTTTGGAATCTCTGCTTCCCGAGCGATACCGAAGAGCACGCGGCTGCCGACGAGCATCGCTACGAGCGCGGTGTTGGCAGTGGAGAAGAGCGCAATCCCTCCGAGCGCTCCGGCAACCCTGTTCGAATGTGCAAGCGCGGCGTGGGTTAGCGGCGCTTGCGTCTCGGCGAGCTGCTCGGGTGGCATCAGTGTGACCGCCGCGAGCGCGACCATGATGTACAGCGCCGTCGCGATGCCGAGGCTCAGCAGTATGGCGCGAGGCAGGTCGCGCTGCGGTTGCTTGGCCTCTTCGGCGAGGTTGGCGATGTTCTCGAACCCGAGGAACGAGAAGAACACGAGCGCTGCTCCGGACAAGACGCCGAGGCTGGGCACCGCCGTGAACGCCTCACCGAAGGAGCTCGAGGTGGCGCCGAGAACCGTGAAGAGCACGAGTCCGCCGGCCTCGAGGAGCGTGCACGCGGTGTTCACCCAGCCGGATTCCTTGACGCCGATTATGTTCAACGCTGCCGAAGCGACGAGCAGAGCCCATGCCCCCATCGCGGCGGGGATCTCCACAAATGTGCGTAGGTAGCCGGCGAACGCAATCGCCACAGTTCCGCAAGTCGCCGCCGCGGAGAGTGCAACGAGGAGACCGGTCACGAGCGCAACGCTGGGCCAGCGCGGTAACGCGAGACGAAGGTAGGTGAACTCCGCGCTGGCTCGCGGATACGTCGTGGCGAGCTCGGCATAGGAGAGCGCCGTCGGTAGCGCGACGAGCCCACTGATGACGAAGCAAATCCAGAGCGCGCTGCCAGCATGGCCAGCTGCCACTCCCACGACGGAGTAGATCCCGGCTCCGAGGATGATGCCGAGGCCATAGAAGGTGAGGCCCGCCAGTCCGAGTGCCCGCTCGAGCGGCATGAGGTCCGCGCTCAGAACCTGCCCGAGACGACTAGGCCGCCGATCGCCGGCGCCACGCGAACGCGCGCCAGCCCCAGCGACACCGCCCGCCTCTTGGCGCTGGCGAAGATGAGCCCGCCGATCGCCACGACTGCGAGGCCCGAGGCCAACACTATCCCGCCGACCCGCGCCATCGAGTCCTTCTGCTCGATGTCCTCGAGCACCGGCTCGTCGGCGTCCTGCTCTTGGTGACCGAGGACCGTGAAGGCGATCGTCAGGCCCAGGCCTGTCGTCGCGACCACGCCACCCGTGGCGATCAGCCCGATGCCTGCCCGGCGCATGGTCCTGAGCTTTGCTATCTGCGCGGGAGTCGGGCCCAGGATCGGCACGGCGGCCGCGGCTGGTGCTGGACGCTCCGCGAGCGGCTCGACGGGCTGAGGTTGGGGCGGAGGCTGAGGTTCGGGCGCGGGTTGAGGCTCGGGCGGAGGCTCGATCGGAGGCGGAGGCTCGGGCGGCGGGGGCTCGAGCGGAGGTTCAGGCTGTACGACTTCGGCCCTCACCGAGACCGGCATGAGCATCAGCGCGAGCGCGGCCGTCATCGCCGAGCACCACCTCGAAGCACGTACTCGCGCACGACCGCGCGCATGATCGATGACCAGATTTCGCATTGCTCGCTCCCTCGTGCCCCGCTGGTGGCTCACTCGTAGGCTGGAAGCTCCGCGTCCAGCACACACAACCCGAGATTGGTGTTGCAGCGGACCGCGAAGTCGGGGTTGATGCCGTTGTTCTCGTCGTTGCAGTCGTCGTTGCTCTTGCACTTCACGACCGGGTGGACGCCGACGACGTGATACTTGGCGGTGCAGCCGTCCTGCGTGTACTCGAGGTCGGCCTCGAACTGCGTGCCTTGGGCGTCGGCCGAGACCACGAAGCGGGCGTTGCTCCATTGGTACGTGAGCTCGATGGCCGGCAGCGTCGGCTGGCTCTCCTCTTGGTCTGCGGTCGCCGGGTCGTCCGGGACCCCATCGATGCTTGGCAGCGAGACCGACGCGGCGGTGAAGTCGTCGACCATGCAGAAGGTCTCGTCGTCGGGGAAGCCATCGGTGAACGAGCCGATCGCGTTCGCGTCGTAGAAGACCTCGTCGATGTCGATCGCACCGCGAGCGTCGGCGTACTCGATCATTTTTCCGAGCGACTCCGGGCGAATCGCGAGCTTGGCGTTCTCGTAGTCGGGGGTGCCGTTGGGGCCGCCAGCTTGGAAGTAGGTCTCCATGCCCAGCACATCACCCGCAAGCCGTGCGCAGGTCGAAGCCGCGTCGCCCTCGGTGAGGGTGTACTCGGCGGCGAACTTACCGTGGGCGCTGGTGCAGTTCATGAGCGGCTGAGCGCAGCTGGTCGTGAACGCGACCGTGCCCGCGGCCGTGAGCACGAAGGTGATGACGAGGATCGTGGGACGAGTCAGCATGGGTCTCTCCGCTCAGAAGTTCAGGCGCACGCCGAAGCGGAACTGTCGCGGCGGTTGATAGGCCGTCGGCTTGCCGAAATTGGGGTTCTCGACGATCGGGTTACCCTTGATGTCGGTGTGATTCTCGAGATCCTCCAATGTGCCGCCCTTGATTGGGACCACGTCGGAGTAGGTGTAGTTCTCGTCGACCGCAATCGCGCTCTGGAAGTTGACGACGTTGAACACGTCCATCGTCACGTCCATGGTCAGGTCCTTGGTGAAGTACTTGCGGTAACCGATGTTGGTGTCGATGCGGAACACCCATGGCAGCCGCTCACCACCGCCGCGCTCGACCAGGAAGGCCTCGCCGGACCCGTAGCGTTGGTGCGAGCCGAGCACGTTGGTCGGGGCGCCGGACGTCGCCCGGAACGCGCCGCCGAGCATCAGCGTGTGGCCGCCACCGAGCGGGATCTCGCCGGCCGAGAATACCTTGATGCTGTGGCGGTGGTCGCCCGGAAGCGGGCCGAATCGGTTGGTGAGCAGCGAGATCAGATCGAAGTCCGAGTTGGAGTTTGGATCGAGCTGCCCGGTCTCCGGCCGGTACAATCCGACGATGTTGCCCCGCAGCCACGCGAGCGTGTAGCTGCCGGAGACCAACCAGTTCCGCGAGAAGCGCTTATCAAAATAGATGATCACCGCGTCATAGACACGCCGGGCCTTGGGGAAGTCCTTGGCGATGCCGTAACCTGGGTTGCCGATGAAGTAGGTCGTGGCCTCGTCACGGCTCATGTCCTCGATCACGCGGTTGACCCACCGGTGCGTGTACGTCAGACCGATCCGGCCGCCGGGGATCAGCTCGTACTCGCCACCGACGACGATTTCGTCGTTGGACTGCGGCTGGAGGTCTGGGTCGATCGCGGTCTTGCCGGTGCCCCAGGTAAACCAGTAGCGGTCGGGGTTGGAGGGGGCTCCGACCGCGACCCGGCTGGCGTCGGTCTGACAGACGTTGTCGGGATCCGAGGGATCACAGACCGAGGCCTTGTAATCATGACCGGCGCTGGGCTCACCCGAGCCGGCGCGGTCGGCCAGGTTGAGCGGTACGCTCTGATAGAAGCGTGCATAGTTGGCGAACAGCTTCGCCTTGCCCACCTGCGTGGGGTCCCAGATCACGCCAACGCGCGGGGAGAACTGATTGGGCAGGGCCAGGGACAGCCGGCCGTCGCCACCGAACAGGTGCTGCGCATCGTAACGCAGGCCGACATTGAGCGTGACCTTGTCCATGATCGACCAGCTGTCCTGCACGAACCCGCCGATCGTGGTCGAGAACACGCGCCACTGGAGGGTGGGCAAGATAGTGGCCACATCGGGCTCGGTCAGATAGCCGTAGCGGCGGTAGTCCGTGAACGTCGCGCCATCGGTCTCCTCGCGGTAGAAGGTGGTCCCCGAGTAACCTCGCTCGCTGTCGTACTGCATGTACTCGAAGTCGACGCCGAACTTGATGAGGTGGTGGCCGGCGGCGGTGACTAGGCGCGCCGCGTTCGACCGGACCTGCAGGCGGTCGAAGCGGCGGTCGTAGAGAAAGCCGGGCCCACCGATTCGGAACGTCGTGGCCGGGCAGGTGATCGTGCGGACCTCCGCGTCGATCGGATTGACCCAGGGATCGCAGACGCCAGGGTCGACGCCCGGGGGCAGATCGACGAAGTCGGTGACCGAGTGGGGCTCGGGGTCGCTCTGGCGATAGACGGTGGCGGGGGTGCCCGCGAGACCGTCGGAGGAGCCCAGCTTGCTGCCGTCGACAGGCAGCATCTGGTTGACCTGGTGGTGCCAACCGATGACGGTCGAGATGTCCCAGCGGTTGTTGTCGGCGAGCACGTTCCACTCGAGCTGCACGTCCGCGGACTCGTCACGATAGCGGTGGGCGAGCGAGCCATAGGTGCCGAGCGCGGTCGAGACCTCGGGCAGGCCGGTGCGCGCGTCCAAACCGTAGGTCCGGTTGCCGCCCGACATTGTCGGCGCGAAGATGCCGAGCAGCTCGATCGTGTGGTTGTTTGCGGGCGCATAGGTGAGCTTGCCGAGCGCCTGCACCGTCGTGCCCTGGGCGGCGCGGTGCGTCACGCTGTTCGGGATTCGCTCGGTGACGCTGAACCCCGTGGCGGGGTCCATGAGCACCTCGCCGGTGTCCTGATCGATGACGACGCGGTTCCACGACGTCTTTATGTCATAGCGCGTATGCGAGATGCTGACGCCGCCGTAGAACCATAGTTTGTCCCGGACGATGCGCCCGCCGATGTCGAAGCCCGCGTCACCGAGCCACAGCAGCTGGCGCTCGGCCTGGATTGTCGCGCCTTCGCGCAGCGGCGGCTTGCGGTAGCCCTCGAGCTGGCCCGGGGTGAAGAACGTCCAAACGCCGCCGTGGAAGTCGTTGGAGCCGGACTTGGTGACCGCGTTGACGATGCCGCCCGTCGCTCGACCGAACTCCGGCATGTAGCCGCCGGACTCGACGCGCACCTCCTCGAGGAACTCGACCGTCAGCGCCGTGCCATTGAGCCCGAAGCCGGGGTCGTTCACGGATAGGCCGTCGACGTAATACTTGTTCTCGGGCGAGGTCGTGCCGGCGATCGAGGTCCCGTAGAGGTCCGAGGTGGCGCCCGGCGTGGCCTCGGCGACCGCTTCGAACGAGCGGTTGGCACCGCCCTTGCCCGTCGGCGGAGCGATCGGCACGCGCCGCGCCATCTCGCTGTCGATCGACAAGCCAGTCGAGCTCGACGTGGTGTCGACCGGGGGCGAGGCGACAATCAAGACGGTCTCGTCTTCGACGGGCCGCAGCCGAAAGTCGAGGCGCGTGGTCTGGCCAGCCCGCAGCTCGACCTCCCGCTTGCGCTCGACCTTGCCGTATACGACCGTGACGGTGTAGAGGCCGGGCGGAAGGTCCGGGATGCGGTATAGACCGTGCTCGTCGGTCGTCATCGCCCGATCGCGCTGTAGCTTTTCCCCGCTGACGAGCACCAACGCGCCCTCGAGCGGCTCGTCAGTCTCCGGGTTGCGGATCACGCCAGTGATGACCGCGTCGTTGCTGGCCTCTGCCGAGGGGACTAGCGTCAATTGCGACGCCCCAGTTGCGCAGATTGACAAAAAGATCGCTAACCAAGCTTTCCTGCGCATGCTCGTATTCCTCGGCCGGGGAGCAAGATGAGGACGTGTAACCTCTCCGCTGCGACCTGCAACAACTCATGTTTACACAGGGTCTTTCACGGGGGGTCGCGATTCATCCCGGAGCTGAATTGCCGCCGGCCTATTTTGGTGGCCGATGTCTATTATAGATGAGTGACTACCTATTGGACCCGGACAAAGGGCGGTCGCAGCGTCCGAGCGCGGCGCCGGCAGCTAATCGAGGTCGCACGCAGGCGTGGCGCGGTTTGGTATCGGTGCGAGTGGTCGATCTGGATGAGCGGGTCTTCTCGAGTGAATCAAAGATGACCATGAACGCAATCGCGACGACTCCATTGTTGGGTCGAATTACGGTGCGCAGATGAATCATGTGCTCCGATCACTGCGTGGCCTCCGTGCACACTGGTTGCGCCGAGCCGTGCTGGTCGATATACTCATGCCACCTCCAGCCATGTCCGAACCTTGGTATGCCCAGACTCCCGTCGAGCGCTGGCCGGCAGCGTTGTCGGCCGAGCCGCATCGCTTCGTGGGCGTTTATCACGCGTTCATTCGAGCAGAGCTCGACGCGTTCGCAGATTGCGAGTTGGTAGCGTGGGATCGGAAGCTGGGGGCAATGTTCCACTCCATCGATCCCGACGAACAATTGCGTAACGCCGGCGAGCACGCGATCGTGGCCGACACCCACGACTCCCGCGGCTTACGCCGCTGGTGCTGGGCGCCCGGCTGGTACCTCTGGCAGCAAGACGAGGACCTGGCGCTCATGAACGACGAGTGCTTGCCGACGCTGCTGGAAGAGGCTGCGCTCGAGTGTCCCAAGCACGAGTACATCTACGCGATCGTCGAGCACTTCGTGCGTGACGCCGCCCATGCTGCGCTGTGGCCACAGATCGTCCGACGCCGCCGCGCTAGCGGGGAGGCGGTGCTGCACGTTGTCGACGCAGCCCTCGCCCGAGCCGAGCGAGTGCTCGCGCTCGCAAGCCCGGATGCCAGTCAGCTGATGCGCTACTGTCGACGCCTCACCACCTACGCTCAGCGACGACCGGTCGACGCCGACGAAGCCCGCCAGCGCGTGTTCGACCTGCGGAGGTGCTCTGCCGACGAGCACCGGCCTGTCGAGATCGTCGACGATGGCGAGCTGTGGGTCGCGCGGCTCGATCAGTCGGGCTTCAGGAAGGGTCGGCTGTACGTGCGCAAGGCGAGCGGAGAAATGTGGGCGCTGACCGACGCGTCGTCCAAGCGTCGGGGTCGGCGGCAAGAGTAAACACGGCCCCAGCCAGGCCTGCGCTCCCTTGGCGGCGCATGAACCCGGTGGGGCCCAACACTATTCAGGCCGATCAGAAGGCCGAGCGCGTCAGCTCGATATCGGCGTCTTTCCACGCCGCACGGAACTTCGCTTCGGCATACTCGGCTTGCTTCTTCTGCTTCTGAGCCGCGAGCGAGCGCCACAGGCCGAACAAGCTCCACCCGTTGGCCGGGTTGCGCTCGAGGTCGGCGAGATAGACCGCCTCGGCCTGCTTGGCCCGACCGGCATCGAGCAGCGCGGCGCCGAGGTGGTGGCGAACCGGGTAGAACCAGTCGGCGGGCTCGTTGTAGGCCAGCGAGTCCTCGAGCGCGACCGCGGCCTCCCACAGCGCGATCGTCTCGGGGCTCTGGCTGGCCTCGGCGATGCGAGCCTCCAGCACCTTGGCCGCGAGCTCGAGCACCAGGTGAGCCGAGTTGAGACCTGCGAGTCGGTCCTCGGGCAGCTCGCTGCGGATGGCGTCGAGCGCAGCGAGGTCAACCTTGGCTTCGTTGGTCTTTCCGGTCGCGGCCAAGGCCATGCCGTGGGCGTGGTGCCACAACGCGGTCAACGTCGGGTGGTGCATGTGGTCGGGCTTCGGCTGGGCGAGGATTTCTTGCCAACGGCCGAAGCGGACGGACACGAGCAAGGGCTCGGACCAGAAGAAGTCCATACCCGGCATCCCGCACACCATGTCCATCGGGATGCTCGCGGCTGCCTGCTTGGCAGCCTCGATCGCCTCGGCGCTGCGTCCGAGCATGGCGGCAGAGTAGGCCAAGAAGCCGTAGTTGTGCCCGACGTAGAAGGGGTAGTAACCGGGTACCTCGACGGCGGCCAAATACTTCTTATCCGCCACGATCGCGTCGCGGTTCGCTTGCACGGCGTCCATGTAGCGCCCCACTCGTTGGTAGATGTGGGCCGGCATGTGGACGAGGTGCCCGGCTCCGGGGGCGAGCTCGCCGAGCCGATCCGCCGCCGCGACCGCCTTCTCGGGCTGCAGTGAGGCCTCGATTGCGTGAATGTAATAGTGGTTGGCGCCGACGTGCTCGGGCTGCTTGGCGAGCACGGCCTCGATCGTGGCGACGATCTCCTCGGTGTCCGGGCCGGGCTCGCCCGCGCTCGTCCACAGCTTCCA
>CBFGLP010000755.1:0-5478 GCA_965649595.1 uncultured Myxococcales bacterium
GCAGGAGCGCGAACACGTTGGGCCCGATGATCATCGCCAGGGCCAGCTCGCCGGCGCTCATGCCGGTCATGCGCAGGACCGGCAAGGTCCCGGCCTCACGCTCGCGCGCGGTCGCGGTCGCGGTCACGACCGGGCTGACGAGCAGCAGCACGAAGCAGGCCAGACCGAAGAGCAGCGAGCCGAGCAGCTGGTTGCGCTGGCTGTCGGTGATCGGCGAGACGTAGCGGATCGCTCGCTTGTTGTACGACTCCCACGCGGGCGAGTCCCACCCGGACTGCCAGATCGCGGCTTCGGGCGCGAGCGCGGCCGCGAAGGCCTCGCCGTGCTGGCGCGCAGCGACCTTGGCCGGTGCGCTGGCGTGCTCGACCTTGCCGGCCTGGAACCAGGCGATCGTCACCGGGGCGAGGCCCAGGCGATCCTGGGCGAGCTCGATGTCGATCATCAGCGCGTCGCGGGCGATCGCACCCTCGGCCTCGACCGGCTCGGTCTCGCGGTCGAGCTGCCGCCGGATCGTGGCGCGGTGCTCGAGCAGCTGCTCGCGCGCGGCCTTGATCGCGCCGAGTGTCACGGTCTTGGTCGCGGCCGGGCTCGCGTCGCGGAACGCGTCGTGAGTGGCGGCCGCGAGCGGGTTGGCGACCGAGGTGCCGTCCTCGAGGTAGAGCATCCGCCAGGTCAGCGGGCGCAGGTCGGGCAGGGTCAAGAGCCGCTCGAGCTCCGCGTCTCCAGCCGCGGGCAGGCCGTTGGCGAAGTCGAACTCTTGTCGACCGAGCAGCGTCTCGGCGCTGTGCAGGTCATCGAGCGCGCCCTCGATGCGGAGGTCGAGCTCATGAAGGATGGCGGCGCGGATCTGGCGGTCTCGCGCCCACTCGCGGTCGACCTGCTGTTGGGTGCGATCGTCGAAGGTGCAGTCGGGCTTGTGAGCCGCCCGGGAGCAGACTAGGTCGCTCCGCTCGAGCCCGAGCTCGACGCGGATCTGCTTGGCGCTGGCGCTGTCGAGCTTGGTGAAGGCCGCGATCCCGAACCAGGAAAGGCCGGCGATCACCAGCGCCGCGAGTGCGGCGGAGATCAGCCGGCCTTGGAGATCACGTCGTACGAAGGGACGAAGACGTTGCCAAATGGTGCGGTTTGGAGCGTTGGCTTTCGCAGCCCCTGGGGGGCTGACGGAGGCTGCTCCGGAGTCTCGCTTGCTCGATGTCACGGTTCCCCACTTCCTGAGCCGACGGTGGGCACCCGTCGGTCGCTGCGCGACGGCCAAGGTTCGACGCGCTCCGACGGAGCGCGGCGGGTCGACAGGTCGACCCTTCCAGTGTTCCACAAAACGTGGAGCGTTGCCGGTCGGGAGGGCCCGCCACGCCGTGGCGTCCGTCGGACGCGGGGAGGGGGGGCCGATTCACGGCGGCGGCTTCGCCGACGTGGACAGGGGCCGCTGGCGGCCTCGGTCAACCTGCGCCGCGCGAACGTGCCTAGCCTGGGTAAGATTTCACGCGTGACGAACGACCCCACCCGTTTTTCGAGCATCGAGGCCTGGCGCGAGGCGATCGATCGACTGCCGCTGCCCGAGGCCACGCGCTCGATGATCCTCCGCTGGGCCAGCGAGCCCGCCTATGCATCCTTTCGATCCGAGCTCGCTCGGCTGATCGAGCAAGCCCTCAGCGGTCCAGGCGCCGAGCCAGGTTTGTCCGCCTTGGCCGAGTTGGAGGACGCGTTCTCGGGCCCGCTCCCGATCGGCACGGGCGGCCGCCGAGGCCCGGTTGGTGTGGGACCCAACCGCGTCAACACCCAGGTCATGCGCGAGACGGCGCTCGGGCTCGCGGCCGCGATTCGGGATCCCGGCTTCGGTGTCGGCGATCAGCGCGGTGTCGTGATCGTCTACGATACCCGGGCCAGCAGCCGAGAGTTCGCGCTGGAGGTCGCGGCCACGCTGACCAGTCGGGGTATCGAGGTCGCGCTAGTCGACGAGCCCCGACCGACGCCCGAGCTGTCTTTCTTGGTTCGTCACCGATCGGCGGCGGCAGGGGTGGTGATCTCCGCGAGCCACAACCCACCGACCGACAACGGGATCAAGATCTATGGCCCCGATGGGGCGCAGGTGCTGGGCGAGCGAGATCGTCTGCTGATGCAGCACATCGTTCGCGCGGGCGCAGGCGAGGTGCTGCCCGAGGTCGACCCGCCGGCCCACACCGAGGTGCTCGGAGCCGAGCATGCCGACGCGCCCTACCTCGCGTACGTGCTCGCGCAGGGAGTGGTCGAAGGATCGCTGGCCGACAGCGGGCTGTGTCTCACCTTCTCTCCTCTGCACGGAGTCGGGCACAGCTCGGTGCTCCCGGTCCTGCGTGCGCGTGGGCTCGAGCCGATCGTGGTCGAGTCGCAGCTGCCCGACGAAGGGCGCTTTGGCACCGTCAAGAGCGCGAACCCGGAGGCGCCCGCGGCGTTCGCCCGCTCGCTGGAGCTCGCGCGCGCCCGCGGGGCCGACCTGTCGCTCGCTACCGATCCCGACGCGGATCGCCTCGGCGCGGTCGCCCGCGATCGCTCGGGCGAGTACCAGTTCATCGACGGCAATCGGCTCGGGGTCCTGATGCTCGATCACGTGCTGCGCGAGCTGGCTGCTCGCAAGCACCCGAGCCTGCGCGATGGTTGGGTGCTGACCACGTTGGTGACCTCGCCGCTGATCGCCAAGCTCGCGCGGGCGCACGGGGTCGGGGTGGTCGACGATCTGCTGGTCGGGTTCAAGTACCACGCGGGAGCGCAGGCCGAGGGGGACCCGCGGCCGCTGCTCTTCGCGTGCGAGGAGAGCCACGGCTACTTGCGCGGCAACGAGATCCGCGACAAGGACGGCGCGATCGCGGCGCTCTTGCTGAGCGAGCGCGCGGCCGTGGTCAAGCGATCGGGCGACACGCTCTTCGAGGCCCTCGCGGCGATCTGGCGCGAGCACGGCTATCACCGCGAGAAGACCGGAAACCTCTACGCGGAGGGCAGCGTCGGTCGGCGAGCGATCGCGGCGGTGATGCAGCAGCTGCGCGAGCAGCCGCCCACCACGATGGCAGGCCTCGCCGTGATCGATCGGAGCGATCGCAGCAAGCCCCGCTCGACCGGATCGCCGACCCGCGATCTGCCGGGTGACGTGCTGGTGTTCGAGCTCTCGGGCGAAGGTCGGGGCTGTCGCCTCGTGTACCGACCGAGCGGGACCGAGCCCAAGATCAAGGTCTACGCGCTGGCCCACGGCCGACCCGGGCTCGACGGTGACGCGGCCGCGCGCGAGCGCGACGAGGTCGACGCGTTGATCGATCGGGTGCTCGCCGAGGCCGAGCAGCGGGCGACCGCGATCATGCGACCGCTGCTCGAGCAAGCATGAATCGATCCGACCAACGAGCGGTGCACGAGCGAGGAAGGTGGGCTCGTCGCGGAGCGGCGGGCCTCGCCTTGGTGCTCGTGAGCGCGGTGTTCGGATGGTGGCTCGCCGGTAGCGAGCTCGCGTCGGTGCCGGACGATCGCGGGCGCGAGCGGGATGCCAGCGATGCGGGTCGCGAGCGCGAGCCGGTCGACGCGGGCGGCTTCGTCGGTCCGGATGGGCCGAAGGGCTTCGTCGGCCCGTCCGGGCCGAAGGGAGCGCGTCGACGTGCGAGCGCTGGCGGCCCCGAAGCGTCGGCGCCCGAGGTCGCGGGTCGGGTGATCGATGTCGAGGACGGCCCGCTCGGCGAGGGTGTCGTCGAGCTGCGCTGCCCAGATGGATCGTCGCTCGGACGTGCGGCGATCGACGAAGAGGGATGGTTTCACGGCCCTGCCTGCGGGCCCACGACCTGCGTGGTCTTGAGCCATCCGACCAGCGAGCAGCGCCAGCCCTGGCGGCTCGCCCCCGACGTAGCAGTGGAGCTCGAGGTCGAGCCGGCGCCACAGCTGCTCGCCTCGCTGCGGACCGAAGCGGGGGAGCCCGTCGCTGCGGCGATGATCGTGCTGCGGCGGCTCGACCAGCGCTGGACGGCGAGCAGCGACGACGCGGGCGAGCTCGTGATCGCGGCACCTCGACCCGCGCCCAGCGATCCCTGCGCGGACGCTGGTTGGCCTGGCGACGAGCAGGGCGGGAGCTGGAGCTTGCTCGTGCAGGCACGTGGCCTTCGGCCCTTCACCACCGCGGTGGACTCGCTCGACGCGCTGTCGACGATCGAGCTGCTCGCTCCCGCTGCCCCGCTGCGCGGGCGTGTGGTCGATCGCGCTGGCCGATCGTTCTCGCGCACCCGCGTGCTCGCTCGCAGCCTCGCGCGACCCGACGAGGCCCACGCCGTGCTCGCCGACGAGCGCGGGGAGTTCGAGCTGCGCGAGCTCGGTGAAGGTACTTACCACCTGCGAGCGATCCGCGATGGCCTCGAGCTGGCGAGCGCCGAGGGGGAGGCCGGCGCGACGCTCGAGCTGATCAGTGATCGCTCGGCCGAGGGCGCGACGCTCGAGCTGCACCTGGTCGACGCGCGAGGGCAGGGGTGGGCGAGCGTGCGGATCGATGGTGGGCCGCTGCAAGGGGCGACCACGAACGAGCACGGGATCGTCACTGCCGACGAGGTGCTCGCCGGTCGCTACACGCTGCGAATCCGCGCGCCCGAGTGTGCGACTCGACGCGAGACGATCGAGGTGGGTGAACGCGAGGGGGAGACGATCTCGATCGAGATCGAGGTCGTTTGCTGATCCGGGACCGAAGGGCTAGCTGGCCATGGCCTGGGCAAGCAGGCCAGACGGGAACGACGCACCGCGCAGGCTCGGGTCCGGCCCCGCGCACGTTGGCTCGTTCCGCGCGGCACTTCTCCAACCAGAGCCACGAGATCGCCGATCATTGCTCTCCAGCGTGCTTCTGTGGGTGTGTGCTCAGGTAGTTCGCCGCGAGCGCGTCAGGTTCCTGTCTCGGGCTCGCTTTCCGGTAAGATGCTGGCGTGGCTCCCTCCGCCGAATCTCGGGACGCGCAGCCGAGCAGCCACGGCGCCTTCCCGCAGGTGTTCGGCAAGTACGTGTTGCTGCGACCGATGGCGCGCGGCGGCATGGGTGAGCTGTTCCTCGCGGCCGCCGGCGAGACCGGCGGGTTCGAGAAGCTGTGCGTGGTCAAGAAGGTCCTCCAGGACCTCGATGACGACGGCGTCCGTCGACGCTTCCTCGACGAGGCCAAGGTCGTTGTCCGGCTCAACCACGCCAACTTGGTCCAGGTGTTCGACGCGGGTCGGGTCGGCGACGACTACTACCTGGCGATGGAGCTGGTCGAAGGCAAGGATCTGCGGGCGGTCTGGAATCGCTGCGCCCAGCTGCACCGGCGGATCCCCGTCGACTTCGCGATGTTCGTGGTCCGCGAGCTCTGCCGCGGGCTCGATTACGTGCACGACGCGATGAGCCTCGATCTGGTCCATCGCGACATCTCGCCGCCCAACATCATGGTCAGCTACCACGGTCAGGTGAAGATCACCGACTTCGGTCTGGCCACGCACGCGATCAAGCGCGAGCTGA
>CBFGLP010000756.1:0-5784 GCA_965649595.1 uncultured Myxococcales bacterium
GGGACCGGCTACGGTCCCTCTCTAAAGACAAGACCAGCAAGCTAGACCTAAAACGAGCGCGCAGCGCTTGTTATTGGTCTAGCCGCCCCAGCGCTCGGCCACCAACGCGGCCAGGATCGAGCGCCCGCGGTGCCCCCAGATCGGGTGCGCTTGCTGGCAGGCCTCGTCGGCCAAGCGATTCGCGGCGGTCGAGGTGGTCAGCCCCTCGCGCTGGGCCAGCGAGAGCACCTGCTTGGTGATCACGTAGACCGAGTTGTCCCACTCGCGACCGAAGTGACGCGTGATCGCGGGGTCGTTCGGAATGCTGCCGTATTGCTCGTTGGCACAATTGACGATGCCCATCCGATTGGCCACGAAGTCGGGCACGTAGACGATGCCGCGCTCGGCCAGCAGGCGATCGTCGCGACGATCGTCGAGCAGCTGATTGTTGGCCGCGCCGCACACGATCGGCGCCTTGATCTGCGGGATCGTCTCGGGGCTGAGCACGCCGCCGAGCGCGTTGGGGGCGAGCACGTCGCAGGGCTCGGCGAAGATTGTCAGGTCGCCGGGGGCCGTCGGGCGAAGCTCGACCGGCTTGCCGGCGAAGCGCTGGTTCAGCTCGGCGCAGCGCTCGGGGCTGATCTCGGTCGCAATCACCTTGCCGACCCCGCGGGCGAGCAATTCATCGATCATGAACGCCGCGACATTGCCCGCGCCCTGCATCGCAATTGTCTTGCCCGCGATCGTGCCGTTGCCGAGGTGATCGAGCGCGGCCTCCATCGCACAGACCACGCCCTTGGCGGTCGCGGGCGAGGGGTTGCCGCTGCCACCCACGCTCGGCGGCAAGCTGGTCGCGAAGCGGGTGGTCTCGTGAATCGCGGCGAGGTCGGCGGGCACGGTCCCGACGTCCTCGGCGGTGATGTATAAGCCCCGCAGCGAGGTCGTGAACGCGCCGTACTCACGATAGAGCAGCTTGCGATACTCGGGATCTTTGTAGCGATCGCCGGCTTGCCGCGCGATGATCCCCTTGCCGCCACCCCACCACAATCCGGCGAGCGCGTTCTTGCGGCTCATGCCGAGCGAGAGCCGCAGGCCATCGCGCAGCAACATCTCGACGTTGGTGTAGGGCCAGTGCCGTAGCCCGCCTTGGCCTTGGCCACGGACCGTCGTGTGGACCGTCGCGGTGAACAGCGCCCCAGTCTGTGGCCCGACGGCCAAGAACACGCCCTCGTGGCGGTGGAAGTCGCGCTGATCGGCGTCGAGCCAAGCGGCGAGCGGCTCGAGCCAGGGCTGGCTGGCGACGACGCGCCCGCGCTCGAAGTCCCAGGTGAGGCACGCTCGGCCACCGTGGCTGCGCAGGAGCTCGATGAAGGATGGCGGCGAGAGGGAGAGCAGGTCGGTCACGGCGCGGAATCTAGCAGAGGGGCGCGCGTGCGAAGCTCGGCGGGCGAGGGTAGGGAAGAACTCGTCCATTCGGGGACCCGACCGCCCGCGCAGCGAGCTTCGCAGCATGAGAGCGGAGCGAGCTTGAAGTCGTGCACCGCGAGGTCGGTGAATGCGTGAGGCGCTCGGAGCAACTCGAGCGCCTCGTTGCGCGCCGGATCACGGTGGCTAACGAGCAAGAGCAGCGCTGGGGGCTCGAGCGGGCGAAGCAACTCGATCAAGAGTCGAGCGCTGTCGCTGTCGGCCCACTGAAAGTCGTCGATCGACAGCACCAGCACGCGCTGATCGCCGAGGCGCTCGAGCAGCTCGCGCAGCGCCGCGATGCCGAGCCGTCGGACCTCCAGCGGCTCGAGCTCGGTCGTGTGACCGTGAGTGCTCCAAACATTGGCGAGGGTCGGAAACAGCCTAGCGAGCGCGCCGAGCTGGCGCGGGCGCAGCTCGGCAGCCTCGAGCTCGGACATCCGACGCAGCGCGAGCCCGAGGGCGTCGACGATGCCGTCGATGCCCTTGAAGGGCAGAGACTCGCGCTCGAGGCAGCGACCGCGCAGCGCGATCACGTCAGGCTCGACCTCCAAGTCGGCCAAGAAGCGGCGCACCAGCGTGGACTTGCCGACCCCGCTGGCGCCCGAGATCCGGACGACGACGGGGCGTCGTTGGCTGCGAAGCTCGCGAAGGGCCGCGTGCATGCGCTCGAGCTCGCGCTCGCGCCCGACCACGCTGGCCTGCTGGTTGCGCGACTTCACAGCGGCCGACGAGTGCACGTCGCTGTCACCGATCGCTTCGAGCAGCTCGCTCGCGCCTGCTCGCTGCGCGGGCTCGCGGGCCAGCAAGCGCAGGCAGACGCAGCGCAAGCGCTCGGGCATTCCGGCGATCACCTCGGCTGGATCGGGCGGCTCCTCGAGCTCCTTGTCGCGGAGGATCTGCAGCGGCGAACCGACGAAGGGCCGCACGCCGGTCAGACACTCGTAGAGCATCACACCGACCGCGTACCAGTCTGCCGCAGGTCCGACCCTGGCTCGGCCGCCCTGCTCCGGCGCCATGTAGGCAGGCGTGCCGAGGGCCTGGTCGTCGTAGGTGAGCGTCGCGGCGTCCGAGCCGGACTCGCGGATCAGCCCGAAGTCGAGGATCACGACCCGCCCTTGCGCGGTGACCAATACGTTGGACGGCTTGAGATCGCGGTGGACGAGGCCCTCGCGGTGCAAGCGTTGGGCTCCTGCCACCAGCTGACGCAGGGCTCGCCGCAGCCGAGCGAGGTTCGGCAGGCGGCCCGGCGGGGCTGCTTGCCGCACCCATTGCACGAAGGGCTGGCCGAGGATCAGCTCCATCGTGATATAGGCGCGCGTCTGCGAGAGCACCCGGAGATCGCCGAGCCGGACCAAGTTCTCGTGCTCGACGTCGGCGAGGGCTCGAAACTCGCGCTTGAAGCGGAGCAAGTGCGTGGGGTCGGTGTGCGCGAGCAGCTTGACCGCGAGTGGCTCGTTCGTGCTCGTGCGTCGAGCCGCATAGACCTGGCCCATGCTACCGGCGCCCAAGAGTCGCTCGATCCGAAGGTCATCGAGCAAATCACCGGATCGCAGCATGGGGGCTGGTAGCGCCCGCGCCAGCCGATCGAGCCAGCCAAAGTCGCTGGATGGCTCGTCGGAGGCAGCGAGCGAGTCACTGCCTCCGGGATCATCGGTAATACACGGCACGACCGTCGAGTCCATGGTTAGATTGTACAGATCCGATTTCACAAATGCTGAAAAAAATAATGCATCATGGGTGGAAATTTTGCTTGGTCGAATGATCAACGATCGATCGTTGGGTGCTAACGCTGATCCACTGGACACTCGCTCGATCTCATTGCCACATTCAAATCCTGATCCTCGGAGCGGGCGCTCGTCCAAACGACCGAACGCCCGCTCCGATTAGTTGAATGTAGCGATCCGACCTCGCTATGGTGCGCAGTCAGAACTCCGCAATTATCGTCGCGTGGCGAACCGCAGGTACGAAGTGCAGCGCCCGAACCTCCTGATAGTGTGGATCACCAAAGAACCCCACCGACGCCGCGCGATTCGGGAACACCAGCGTGAACACCCGATTGATCGGTTGGTCGACCTCGCTGCGCAGCACCTCGCTCACGACGAAGTCGTAGCCGAAGCGACCACCGAAGCGCTCGAGGATCGGAGTCATGGCCTCGCGATAGCGGCGATAGCCCTCGGGATCCGCGACGACCAGACCGACCAGCAGTGTGTGTGTCGAGTCAGCGACCATGCGCAGAGCATAGACGAGCGCCGCGCGGCGGTCGTCCATACTCTGCCATGCTCTGGCCATGACCACGCGTCTGCTCGGCCTCGCGCTCGGGCCCAACACGGCCTGCACGACCGACTGTACGGCGCAGTGACGCCGCTCGCCGAGGGCGAGTGCACCGAGGAGCAGTGAGTGGATTACTCGGCCGCCATCGCCTCGCCCGCGGCCGCGCTCGAGCCGTCCCCGAACCCAGGCAGCGTGCCGATGTTCACCCGGCTGAGCCCGCTGACCTGCTCGTTGTTCTTCTCGAGCACACCCGCGACCTCGGCGTTGCGCAGCATGCTGTTGCGCCCGGTGTTCTTCTTGTCGGTCAGCCGCGTCTGGTAGTCGCTCAGCGGCTGGACCTGGTAGTTCCACAGCGCGTCGGCGTGGACCCACTTCTTGCTGTAGATGGTCCGCAGCACCACGCTCTGCTCGTCGATCGGCAGCGCGCCGATGTTGTCGCGGTATTGCTTGGTGTAGTCGTAGTACTCCTCGGCGTTGCTCAAGTAGAGCACGCGGACCGGCAGGCCGAGGCCCTTGGCAGCGGCGGCGACCGTCTGGATGGTCTTGGGTCCGGTCAGATCGCCGACCAGCATGCGGATGCGATCGCTCTGGTAGAGCTTGCGGATGTGCGCGTAGTAGTCGGGGTTCGACAGCCAGCTGGTGCTCTGGCCGTCCTGGTCGCGCGCGATCACGTTCTCGAGGTGGCGGTAGACGGTCTCGCGAGCCGAGCGCCACGAGATGATCGCCTGGCGACGGGTCTCGGCGTCGAGGTTGGCGAGCCCTGCCTCGATCAGCTTGACCGAGTCCTCCTCGTTCTTGGCCGCGAAGCGCTGGTGGAGGGTCTGGGGATCCTCGGACGCCTCGATCAACACCTCGTAGGCGCGGTGCAGCTCGGTCACGCGCCAGTCGAGGTCGACCAAGAACGCGAACTCGGCCTTGCTCGCGGCGATCAGCGTGTAGTTCTGATCGGCCGCGACCCCGACGTAGATCCCTTGCTTTCCGGCAATGTAGGGGAACCACACGTCGTGGCGACGCTCGTTGGTCTTCACGTAGTGCTCGGGCGTGGTGATGCGGGCCTCTTCCTCGCCCGCCCACATGATCTTGCGCTGCTCCTCGCTGACCGGGCCCCAGGGATCGACGGGCTCGGGCGTGGGCTCGGGCTCCGCGACCGGCTCGTCGGTCGGGGCGGCCTTCGGATCAGGCTCGGCGCTGGTGGTCCGTTCAGTAGGCTGCGCCTGCTCGGCAGGCGGATCCGCGTCGGCTTGCGAAGCCCCGCAGCCAGGGGCGGTGGCCCCGGACAGGGCGACCAAGGTGAGGATCAGGGTGGGCGAGAGCCAGCGCAGGCGCAGCACGGGCGGAGTCTAAACATGGGCTATTGGCGCCCGCGAGTTCTGCACCAATGCGAGAGCACACGAATCGGCACGGCAGGACGATCCGCCTCACGGGTCTTTCAGGCCCCGTGGGGCTGACGAAGACAATTCCATCGGCGAGAGCGCGCGAGCCTGGCAGAGTAGAGGACGGCGCTTGAACGGCGCAAATTGTTGGAATAAAAGCCGACCGGGGTCGTTTCGCGGCCCCCCGAAAACGGACCGCTCGACGCCCGCGATCGAGTGATCAGTCCGTCAGCTCCCGTGGAGCTGATGGCATCAGCCCCACGGGCTCAGAAAAGGCCCGAGACTGCGAGCAAACATGAGTTCGAGCAATCCGAGCCCTGGTTCGGCAGCCGCTCCGGTCACGATCCGCGCCAACAAGGTCTCCAAGATCTACGGCGACTTCGTGGCGGTCCGCGAGCTGTCCTTCGAGGTCCGCAAGGGTACGGTCGCTGCGTTCCTTGGCCCCAACGGGGCAGGGAAGTCGACGACCATGAAGATGCTGACCGGTTACCTGGCGCCCAGCTCGGGCAGCGTCGAGCTGCTCGGCTACGACCCCAAGGGGACCGACGCACGCATCGAGCTGGCCAAGCGCCTCGGGTACCTGCCCGAGAACGGACCTCTCTACCTCGACATGACCCCGCGCGAGCTGCTCGAGTTCTTCGGCGAGGTCCGCAAGCTGGGCGATCTCGACAAGGCGATCGCCCGCGTGGTCGAG
>CBFGLP010000757.1:0-6609 GCA_965649595.1 uncultured Myxococcales bacterium
GCCCCGCCGAACGCCGCGTCGAAGCCGTACTTGCTCAGCCCGGCCTTGAGCGCGTCGGTCTTCATGATGTTGGTGTAGGCCGGGCCGTGATCGAAGGGGTTGACGCCCTCGCGCAACGCCTCCTCATTGACCACCTCGAGCAGCTCGTACCCGCTCTCGCGACATAGGCGGTCGCGGAACTCGATCATCTGCCTGAACTTCCACGTCGTGTTGACGTGCATCAGCGGGAAGGGCAGGCTGCCGGGCCAGAACGCCTTCTGAGCGAGCCGCAGCATCACCATCGAGTCCTTGCCGATCGAGAAGAGCATCACCGGCTTCTCGAACTCGGCCACGACCTCGCGGATGATGTAGATGCTCTCGGCCTCGAGCTGACGCAGATGAGTGAGTCGACGTGCGTCCATGCGGTGTCGAGAGTGTAGTCGCAGGAGGCCAGCACGCGAAACGCCGCGGCCATCACACTACGGCTAAGTACCGTGGATATTGGATGTTGAAATTCCGATGATTTAGCCTGTTTTGACGACGATCGAGGACTGGGCCCAGATCAAGCTCCGTAAATAGCCGGAAAACTCTCGTTGCTCCCGAGCACAGGTCGCTGGTGCACGATCGGGGCGCGCGAAGTGCCCGCATGGTAAGAGCGTCACCATGCGAGGCCCCTTGGTCCTGCTCATGCTCTCGCTCGCAGGCCTCGCCGCGTGCAGGGGGCCGGAGCGCGCGGGCGGAGCGAGCGAGCCCGAGGCCAGCGAGCCTGCGGTGGCCTCGGGGCCCAAACCAACTCCGCCACCGCCGATCAGCGACGATCCGGTCATCCAGGCGCTGGTCGAGCTGGCCGGGGTCGACAGTCAGGTCGACGATCACCTGCGCGTGCTGGCGATCGACATCGGCCCGCGCCTGACCAGCTCGGACGAGCTGGCCGAGGCCGAGCAGTGGGCCGAGCAACAGCTCGACGCGTGGGGCCTCGACGCGCGGCTCGAGGCGTGGGGGAGCTTCCCGGTCGGCTTCGAGCGAGGACCGAGCCGCGGCTCGATGATCCGGCCCCAACGAAAGTCGCTCGAGTTCGGCACCTGGGCGTGGACCCCCGGCACGCCGAAGGGCGAGCCGCGGCGCGGGCAGGTGGTCCGGTATCCGGCCAGCGCGAACGAGCTCGCGGCGCTGCGGCCCTACCTGAAGGACGCGTGGATCCTCGTGCCGCGCGACTTCGCTGCCCCGACGGGCAAGCTCGCCGAGCAGATCGAGCGCACGTTCGACAAGGCGAGCGTCGCGGGTCTGCTCTACGCAGCCGGGGCGCCCGACGACTCGCGGATCGAGTTTCACGGTAACCACCAGATCAAATGGGAAGAGCTACCCGAGCGGGTCGAGGTGTACTTGCGAGGTGATCAGCACGCCGAGCTGGTCGAGCTGCTCGGCCAGAGCGAGTTCGTGCAGATCGAGCTGACGATCCCCAACGAATTCGTGCGCGGGCCGATCAGCTTGCACAACGTGATCGCCGAGCTGTCCGGCGAGCGCCGTGACGAGCAGGTGATCGTCGGCGCCCACCTCGACTCGTGGGATGGCGCGAGCGGGGCGATCGACAACGCGACCGGCGTCGCTACCACGCTCGAGGCCGCCCGCCTGCTCGCGGCCGCGTGTGCCAAGACCGGCCAGCGCCCGCGTCGAAGCCTGACCTTCATGCTCTGGTCCGGCGAGGAGCAGGGCCTGCTCGGCAGCAAGGCCTGGGTCGAAGCGCACCCCGAGCAGCTCCCGGGCATCAGCGCCGTGCTGGTCCACGACGGCGGGACCAACTACGTCAGCGGCATCCCGGCCACGCCCGAGATGTGGGCCGACATGCAGCAGGTGCTCGCGCCCGTGCTCGCGCTGACCGAGCGTGCTGGTGTGCCTGCGGGCGACGACAAGGCCTTCGCGTTCACGCTGAGCCCGGTCGAGTCGCTCCCCCGCGAGCCCAGCGACAGCACCAGCTTCATCGACGCCGGCGTGCCGGGGTTCTATTGGGCGCAGGCCGGCCGCTCCGACTACGAGCGCTACCACCATACTCAGCTAGATCACGCCGACGCGGTGATCGACGAATACCAGCGCCACTCGGCCTTGGTGATCGCGATCGCGGCGTGGATGCTCGCCCAGCTCGATCACCAGCTCGAGCGCCAGAACGCCTTCGCCCTCCCGCCGCGCGTGCTCGGGGTCCAGCTCGAGGGCAACGTCGTCCAGTCGGTCGGCAACGAGAGCGAGGCCGCCGAGGCCGGCATCAGCAAGGGCGATCGCATCGTCGAGATCGATAGCGTCGCCACACCCGACGCCGTCGCCGTCGTCGCGGCGGTCCGGGCTGGGGGCGCGAACAAGCGCGTGGTCGTCGAGCGCCCGCGCAGCGAGGGCACGATCGAGCGGCTCGAGCTGAGCCTCGACTTTCGCGGCCGCGAAGGCGAGGCCGAGCGCGAGGCCAGGCGCAAGCAACGGCTCGAGCGCTTCCCGGCCGAGCTGCTGCCTTGGGAGGCGAGCTCGTCCGCCGAGGATCCGAGTGGCTGAGCAGACGATCTTCGTCGCGTGTGCGCCCGGGCTCGAGCCGCTCTTGGTCGACGAGCTGCGCTCGCTCGGCTTGGCGAGCCCGCGAGCGATCGTCGGTGGCGTAGAGCTGCGCGGCGGAGCGTCGCAGCTCTATCGCGTGCTGATCGGCTGCGGCCTCGGCTTGCGCGTGCTCGTGCGGATCGGCGCGTTCGTGGCGAGCGACTTTGCTCGGCTCGAGCGCGAGGCGAAGCGGATCGACTGGGCGGCGTGGATCGATCCGCGCCGCGGCGTGGAGGTGCGGGCGAGCGCTCGCCGCTCGCGGCTCTATCACACCGGGGCGATCGCCGAGCGGATCGAGCGAGCGATCGCGGCTCAGCTCGGCCCGCTCGTGCCGCCCGCCGAGCACGAGAGCAGGGCGCGGGTGCAGGTTCGGATCGAGCGCGATCGCTGCGAGGTCTCGATCGACGTCACCGGCGCGCCGCTGCACAAGCGCGGCTGGCGGCTCCAGACCGGCAAGGCGCCACTGCGGGAGGACATCGCGCGGGCGCTGCTGCTGCTCGCGGGCTTCGAGCGCGGCATGGCTCTGATCGATCCCATGTGCGGGGCAGGGACCTTGGTGATCGAGGCCGCCACGATCGCCGCGGGTCTGGCCCCAGGGCAGGGGCGCCGCTTCGCGATCATGGACATGCCGGGCTTCGATGCGGAGCTGTTTGCCCGCGAGCGGGATCGTGTGGCGGAGCTGTTGGTCCCGAGCGAGCCTACGGCGATCTTGCTCGGGCGTGATCGGGACGCCGGCGCCATTGCTTCTGCCCGAGCCAACGCCGAGCGAGCCGGCGTCGCGCCCTTCGTGCGCTTCGAGCAGGGGTCGGTCGGGCAGGCGCTCCCGGCAACCGGCATCTCGCCGGGCGCTGGCGGCCTCGCGCTGATCACAAACCCCCCATGGGGCCAGCGGGTCGGCGACGTCGCGCGTCTGCGCAACCTCTACGCGAGCATCGGCAATTTTGCTCGCGTGCTCGAAGGCCTTACCCACATCGGCCTGGCCACGCCCGATCGTGCGCTCGCCGGAGCTACCGGGCTCGAGCTGGAGGACCGCGTCTGGACTGATCACGGCGGCACGCGCCTGGGCCTGTGGACCCGCCGGGCTATCATGCGGCCATGACCGAGTCCGCTCGTCGCCCGCGATACAGCTTTCGCGAGTACCTGATGGTCGAGCAGGGCTCAACCATCAAGCACGAGTTCCTCGATGGTGAGATCTATGCGATGGCCGGCGGTACCCCCGAGCACGCGGCCATCGCTGCCAACGTCATCGCTGCGTTGCATGGTCAGCTCGTCGGCGGACCCTGCCGCGTGTTCAGCTCGGACCTGCGCGTACGCGTGCTGGCGACTGGCCTCACCACCTATCCCGACGTCACCGTAGTCTGCGGCGCGCGCGAGACCGATCCCGAGGACGCGAACACGCTCGTGAACCCGACGCTCATCGTCGAGATCCTCAGCCCCAGCACGGCCGAGTACGATCGCACGGAGAAGCTCGCCCACTACCAGCGGATCCCCTCGCTCCGCGAGGTCGTGCTGGTCGACCATGCGACTCGCCTGATCGAGGTCTCTCGCCGTGGACCCGGTGGTGGATTCATCGATCTCGAGCACCGATCCGCCGAGCCGCTGCAGCTCACGGCCATCGACGCCGTGCTCCGCCTCGACGCCGTCTACGCTGGAATCCGAGACGAGCCCTCATGAAGCACCACCACTACGCCATTCGGCTGATCTGGACCGGCGACCTCGGCCAGGGCACCAAGGAGTATCGCGGTTATTCTCGCGAGCACCGGATCGAGATCGAAGGCAAGCCCCCGCTGCTCGGCTCCTCGGACCCGCACTTTCGCGGCGATCCGTCCCGCCACAACCCCGAAGAGCTGCTGGTCGCCGCGCTCGCGTCCTGCCACATGCTCTGGTACCTGCACCTGTGCGCCGACGCGGGCGTGGTCGTGCGCGAGTACAGCGACGCCGCGAGCGGGACCATGGAGCTCGACCAAAACGGTGATGGCCGCTTCTCCGAGGTGATCCTGCGGCCGCACGCGATCCTCGAGCGCGGCGATCCGATCCAGGCGCTGTTGCTGCACGACCAAGCGCACCGGCGCTGCTTCATCGCTCGCTCGGTCGCGTTTCCGGTCCGGCACTTGCCGACCTTCGGGTGATTCGGGAACCAGGATTCGAACCTGGGCTAATCGGTTCAAAGCCGATTGTGATAACCGTTTCACCATTCCCGAATGCACGCTGCACGAATGCAGCGATTCCGAGGTAGGGATTCGAACCCCAGTCTCCTGGTCCAATGCCAGGGATCCTGCCGCTAGACGACCTCGGATTGATTGATTCGGGAACCAGGATTCGAACCTGGGCTAACCGGGTCAGAGCCGGTTGTGATAACCGCTTCACCATTCCCGAATGCACGCTGCACGAATACCCTCTCAGCCCTGGGGCTGGTAGAGAATCCGGGCGCTCCGATTCTGCAGCACGCAGCCGTTCGACCGCCTCTCGCCGTCGAACAGCCTCACGCCACATCCCAGCGATGCAGGCACGCGCGATCGCAACCCGCCGCTACCGATGGCTCGGAGACCCGTGTTCGTACGCCTGCCTGAGCAGGTCGCCGCCGGGTCTCTACGACCCAGCGGCTAGCGTTGCGGTTGCTGTCGCAGCACGGCCATTACGAGTGGGTCTATACCTCGGGCATTGGCCCGGGTCAATGAGGCATCGTTAGAATGTGAAGGTCCGAACCCTCACAAGGTCTTGAGATACTCGAGCACCGCGGCGCGCTCGTCGTCGCTCAAGTGGTCACCAAAGGTGTGCCCTGCGTTGCCCATGCTCATCAGCGTCGTGTCGTACACGTACTTACGGTCGGTGATCAGCGTATCGTCCTGGCTCTGCGCGGGCAGCCAGGGCCAGCCGAGCGCGTCCCAGTCGTAGTTCGTGCTCTCGAAGTCGACCCGCTTCCAGTAGGTCGGCCGCTTGCTGCTGTCGAGCACCAGCTCGATGCTAGGCACCGAGCCATTGTGGAAGTAGGGGGCGGTCGCCCAGATGCCGTCGAGCGGCGGTGCGACGTAGCCGACGAAGGGATCGGCGGTCTCGACCGTGGTCACGGTGCCGTAATACGACTCGTTGAACCACTCCTCGAGATAGCCGAACTGCCCCGCCGCGTAGCCGGCCATCACGTCGTCGGTGCCGATCACCTCGAGCGGGATCAACAGGTTCGGATAGGTCTCGGCGGCCGAATCCTCGTCGTAGGTCCCGTGGCAGCCCGAGCACTCGCACTCGAAGATCGCCTTGCCCTCGTCGGCCAGCGCCATGTCGATCTCGCGTGGGTACTCGGGCGCCTCGATCGTGGCCAGGTACGCGTTGATGTGCGCGAACGATTCGACGATCTGCGCCGCCTCGGCCGCGCTGTCGGTGCACAGCGACGAGGCCAGGATCATCGTCCCGCGGTGATCGCCGCGCGACATCCCGTTGGCGAACTGGGCGGCCTTCTTCTTGACCCGCCACCAGGGCGGCGCGTCCGAGGCGATCAGGACGTTCGGGGGCAGCGGCTGGGTCGGCTCGTCCAGCCAGGCCAGCGTGTAGGGGTTGCGATGGTTGACCAGCGCGACCGCGTACATGATCGCCGAGTTGGTCCCGACCGTCGCCATCGTCGACCACGAGCCGATCGCCGAGTAGCGCTCGATGAATTTGTTGAATAGCTCGCCAGCGTCGTTGAGCGCGGGCAGCCCCCCGACCGGAGCCAGCAGCGACCCCAAGTCCGAGGTCATGTCGAGGTCGTGGCGGCCGAGCCCGATGATCAGCTCGCCGTCGAACTCGCCGCCGTGGCACTGCAAGCAGTTGGGGCTGACGTACTCGCTCCCGTCCGGCGCCTCGTTGACCGTCCAACTGTAGGGCACCTCGGCGTTCTTGCCCTCGCGCCAGGCCAGCGCCTCGCCCTCGCCCATGCTGCCCATGAAGCCCTTGGCGAGGTTGAACAGATCCCAGGGCACGCCGCAGGCGACGTAAGGGTCGTGGAAGAGGATGTGGCGGCCGAGCTCGGGGTCGCCGGGGGTTTGCGGCTCCATCGGGATCGCGGCGCCGAAGTTCCAGGGG
>CBFGLP010000758.1:0-5648 GCA_965649595.1 uncultured Myxococcales bacterium
AGGTAGACCTCGTCGACCAGCACCGCCGCACCGACCCGGGCCGCCATCTCGCCGATCGCCGCGAGCGCCTCGGTCCGCGCACCGACCCCCGAAGGATTGTGGAGGTTGGACAGGATCACGGCCCGGGTCTTGGGCGTGAGCAGCCGAGCGAGTCGGTCGGGCAGCAAGGCCCAGCCTTCGTCGGCCTTGCGCTCGAGCCGAGACACCGAGAGGCCGAGCATTTCCGGGACCCGGTGCAGCGGCTCGTAGGTGGGCCGCTCCACGATCACGTGGTCGCCGGGGCGCGCGAGGGCGAAGAGCACGTAAATGATCGCCTGGCTGGCGCCGAGGGTCGGGATCACACACTCTGGCGTGACCTGGTAGCGGTCGGCGATCGTCCGCAGGAAATCGGCGAGCAGCTGGGGTCGCATGTCGCGACGGCACAGCTCGGCGAAGTTCAGGTCCGGTGTCCAGCCCGGACCTGGCAGCCCCGCGTCCTCGGACTCGGCGACACCCTCGCGCAGGGCGAGCGATGCGGCTCCGCAGGTGTCCGGAACACCGCTGCCGGTGAGATCGAAGCGAGCGTCACGTGGGATGGTCTGCGCCCAGCCCAGGTAGTCGACAGGTCGCAGGCGCCCCCTCACGGTCGGCGGATGGTTTCAGAACTCGCCAGCCACCGCAAGCTGCTCGCCCGAGCGTGAACCTCGATCGCGGAACAGGCGCGGTGGTGAGGAATGGAGTTCACATGAGAGATCACCGCGTTTCTCGAAAGAAGGAAGAGCGCGTCAGTCGGCCCAAGAGCCCCCTTGATCCAAGCTTTTGTTCGGCCTGAGATGACGGAAGAGCCGTGGGCGACACCGCACGCCCGCCACTTCACGGGCTTAAAGGCCCCCTACGGGGGCCCAACGAGCCACTGCGAACCCGAAACCAGACAACAAGGAACGCGAAACGCGGGTCGCATGCGACCTCGCGGCCGCAAAGCGGCCGTGCGTGGCTGAGTGCACTTTGGCTATGGGGGGCAATGGTGGTATGCGGTCCCTATGCCGACCCGTCCGGCATGGGAGCGCTATCGTTCGAGCTTGGCCGTGCAGGCTCAGTTCGTGCGCGGATATTCGCCGCTCACGGCTGCGCTGCTCGAGCAAGTCGTCGGGTGGTTGGCGGATCCCGAGGGGCGCGGCCGCGAGCTCGGCAACGTCGAGGCGGTCCAGCGCGCAGCAGAGCGGATCGTCGATCTCCTGGATCAGGGGGATCCTGCCGTCGACGGTGGTTGGATCAACGATCTCGAGCCCTCGCTGCGGCTCAACGCGTGCCTGCATTGGTACGTGCTGCAGAACGATCCCCGCGTCGTCGAGCTGCGGCCCTACTACGCGACCGTGCCCGAGGGTGAGGGTCCGGACGCCCGTCCGGCCAGCGATCCCGAGTTCGCGGTCCGCTTGCTGCGTGTCGCCGAGCGTCTCGGGCAAGAGCTCTTCGATCGCGCCAAGACCTGGCGGGTGCAGAGCAACGAGACCTCGCGGGGCATCGCCTGGTTGCTGCCCGCTGCCTTGGTCGGGGCCGAGGCGGCCTACCTAGTCGAGCTCGGCTGCAGCGCGGGGCTCAACCTCTATGCCGAGCAGCGCGCCTACGAGCTGGTGTGGAGCAACCGCGAGCGGCTGCGGCTCGGTCGAGGGTTCCCCAAGCCCGGCGTGCGGCGAGACCTCGCGGGCGGTCAGAGCGAGCCGTTCAAGATCCTGTGCGGCGGGCCGATGCCCGGGCCGCTCGATCAGTTCACCGACGCGGAGCGGGCAGGCCCCGAGGTGCTCGGTCGGGTCGGTGGCGACCTCCACCCGATCGATCTCGCCTCGCCGGAGGACGAGATCGTGCTCGAGGCTTGCATCTGGGGCGACCAGCGACGTCGGCTCGAGCGCTTGCGTGAGGGTATCGACGTGCACCGCCGTCACGTCCGCGAGCGCAGCTTGATCCCGGCCGAGGTCCGCAGCCTCGAGCTGCCCCACGAGCTCGTCGAGTTCCTCGCGGCGGCCGTGCCCGATCACCCCGAGGCCCCGGTCATCGCCTTCAACACTTACGTGACGGCGTACTTGAGTGACGTCGACCAGCGCGCTGTCGCTCGCGACATGCGGTCGTTCGCTCGCAGCTGGAGCCTGCAGCACAAGCTCCCGTGGATGTGGGTTCGCTTCGAGCCCGCACGGCCTGGAAACGCTGCTCCGCACCCGGGATGGTGCCGCTGGCTGGTCGAGCTGTTCAGCGGATCGAAGACCAAGCAGCTCGAGCTCGGCTGGGCGCACCCGCATTTGATCCGTGCAGAGTTCGGCCCTGGCCTGGTAGAGTTGCGGTCGCTTCGAGACTCGCGATGAGGCGTCCTCCGCTGATCTGGCCGTCGATCTTGCCGTTGAGCTTGGCGTTGATTGGGGCCCTGCTCGTGGCCGCACCTGCGTGTCGCAGCGAGCCCGAGCTCGTCGAGCTGCGCCTGTTCCCCTGCGAGTTCGAGGGGATCGAGCCGCGCGCGGTGACGGTCGAGATCACCGGCTATGACGACGCAGGCGAGGTGGTCGAGACCTACGAGGTCGGCTTCGACGACGTCGCGGCCAAGACCTTCGCCGATGGTTACGCGAGCGTTGGCTACCGCAAGGACGCCTCGGTCGTGCGCGCGCGCTTTCGGGTCGGGTGGTTCGTCGCGCCGCTGGCGGGTGCGATCGACGAGGCCGACGCGATCGCGGTCTACGAGGAGCTCGAGGTCCCGGCGCTCGGTCAGGTGCTCACGCTCGACTCGCCCGTGCAGGACTGCGCGGGGTTGATCGGCGGAGACGAGAGCGAGAGCGGAGACTCGATCGGAGACTCGACGGGCGATGGCGACGGCGATCCGACGACCGGTGACGGAGATGGCGATCCGACCGAGACCGGCGATGGTGACGGCGACACGAGCGAGACGACCGACACCACGGATACGACCGACACGAACACCGACACGACTGACACCGACACCGACACGGGCCCGGACTTCCCCGAGGTCGGTGACGCTTGCGACGTGCCGACGGGGTTTTATTGCTCGCCCGACAGCAACCCGAGCGACACCGGTCAAGCGCTGTTCTGTGACCCGGACACCAACGAGCTGGTCGTCTCTGGTCTGTGGCCCGACGTCGCCTGCTCGACAGACTTTTGCGTGGGTGTTGGCGTCACGGTGGTCGAGGGGTGCGGAAACGTCGGCACGCCGGCCGTCTGCATGTGTGCGCCCGCGATCCCGGTCGTCTGCGCCGAGCCCTTGGTCGGCTGCTTGGGCGACGAGGTCTTCCTCTGCCACGAGGGGCAGATCGTGAGCGGTTTTTGCCCCGACTGCTCGATGATCGAGGGAGGTTGGTTCCAGTGCAGTTTCTGATGCGGGGGCTGACGGCGACGACGGTTACGGTTGCCCTCGTGCTCGCTCTGGTCCCCTGCGATGCGCTCGCGGCCAGCCCTTGGACGATCGCTCCGCTCGACCTCGGCGACGTCCAGCCAACTAGCGGCGACGAGCACCCGGACATCGAGGCTGCCAAGGCGGAGTATCGCAAGGGCAGCGACGCCTATGCGCTCGGTAACTACGAGGAGGCCGTCGAGCACTTCGAGCGCGCCTATCAGCTCTCGCAGGAGCCTGCGCTGCTCTTCGATCTCGGTCAGTCCTACACCCGCTGGTACGACCTCTCGAACGAGCTCGAGCACCTCAAGAAGGCGCGGCGGATGTACGAGAACTACGTCATCAACCTCGACGCGACCGGGCTCGGCGACGGGGACAAGGCCGACGCCCGGGCCGACGCGCAGCGGCGCATCACCGAGGTCGATCGCCGGATCGCTCAGCACCAGAGCTCGCCGACGTCCCAGCCGCAGGACGATCGTGACCCCGAGAAGAAGCCCGTGCACAAGCGGGCGTGGTTTTGGGTAGCGATCGTCGGCGGGCTCGCGGTGATCGGCGGGGTCGCGGCGGGGGTGGTGCTGGCGACGCGGCGGCCCGATGAATTCACGCCGGAGCTCGGCACGATCGGCCGCTCGCCCGCGGGCGGCGGGCTGACCCTGCGATTCTGAGCGCGGGCGACCTCGGCCTCTCGTTTCGATATACCCGCGCCCATGGTCGAGCCATCGAGCAAGGATCTGCACCCGGAGAGCGGCGGTCGCTTCGTGTTCGAGCGTCTGTCCGCCGATGCCGATGCGGCGGCGCCTCGCTACCGCGTGAACGCCTACCTGCCCGGCCAGCGCAGCTGGTCTGGCGAGGTGCACTGGGTCGACGAGCAAGCGATCGTCGAAGGCCCCGAAGCGAGCGACGATGAGCTGAGCTGGGCGCGGGCCGAGGTGCTCAAGCTGGCTCGGGTGCTGCACCGCGATCCCAAGCCGAAGCTGGTCCGCTGGCGCGGACCAACGAGCTGAGCGCTGACTCGGGAGACTATGTGCAGGTGCACGTGGCGGGGCTGTCTTCGCTCGTTTGCGTGCAGCCACCGCTCGAGAACCCGGGACCGAAGGCCTCGAGCTCGCTGCACAACCGGCTGCAGCGGTCGACGGTCCGACGTCCCCACACGCAGGTGTCGATGATGTCCTCGTCCTCGCACAGGCCGACGTAGGTGTCCGGATCGCAAGGGCTGCCGGGGCCGAAGCCGCACGAGAACGCGGCGCCGCTCGGGTCGGGCAGGCAGCCGAACGCGAACGAGTAGCCCTCGGCCATGCACTCGAACTCGGCGAGGCCGGGGGCTTCGACCCAGCGCTCTCCGTTGCATGCCCACACCACGCCCGCGGCGGGGGTCGAATCGTCCGAGGACAGCACGCACGCGAGTTGCTCGACTTGCTCGGGCCCGCAGGGGAGCTCGAGACCCTCGTCGCTGCCCGTGTCGGTCGGCTCCGACACCTCGCAGCAGGTGAAGTCGTCGATCGCCCCCGAGCACCAGTCGAAGCCCGGCTCGCAGGTGCAGGAGTGGTCGGCGAGCGGCACGCTGTTCGAGCCTGGCTCGCCACAGCCGGTCCGATCACCGCCGACCCCGGCTTCTTCGGACTCGCCCTCGCTCGCGCACGCGAGCGCGAGCGAGAGCACGAGCGAGGGGAGGGCGAGGCGGCGCACCAGATCAGCCTGCCGGAGGTGGGCGGCGCTTGGAAGTCGAAGCGAATTAAACGACTAGGGGTGATTCGAGCCCCGGCGTAGGTCCGGTCTCGAATCACCCCTTCGTGTTGGTGCGCGCTGGCCGATCAGATCGGGCAGCCAGGATCGCCCGAGTCGCAGCAGAAGCAGGCCACGTCCTCGGGCACCGAGTCGTCACACTCGCCGTACTCGTAGGTGGTGCCCTCGATGCCTTCCTCCATGCAGAAGGCCAGACACGAGTCCCAGGTCTCCTTGCCGTAGAGGCAGTACGAGATCTGATCGTCGTCGACGCACGCGGCCGGGCTGTTCTCGTCGCAGGCCTCGCCCGAGCCGTCGCCGCACTCGAACACGACGCTCGAGCCATCATCGACGCAGCCGTAGGCGAAGTCCCAGCCGTTGAACTGGCACTCCGAGTCGAGGTAGGCGTCGTCCTCGACCCACTCGCCGTTCATGCAGATGAACAGCTGGCTGCCTTCGGGACCCATCGACTCGTCGTGGGTGCACCACAGCGCGCCTTCTTCCTCGGGCAGGCAGGTTTCGGGCGGGAGCTCGCCGGTGTCGCCATCGCCGTCACCGT
>CBFGLP010000759.1:0-5183 GCA_965649595.1 uncultured Myxococcales bacterium
CGTGGCGCTGTCGGGCGACGGCAACACCCTGGCCGTCGGCGCTCATGGGGAAGACAGCCATGCCACGGGCATCGCCGGCAACCAGGCCAACGACTCTGCCGAGAGTGCTGGGGCCGTGTACGTGTACGAGCAGGACGGCCAAGGCAAGTGGTCGCAGCAGGCCTACGTCAAGGCCTCCAACACCGATGCGGGCGACTGGTTCGGCGACGAGCTGACGCTATCGGGAGACGGCGACACCCTGGCCGTTGGTGCCTCGAGGGAAGCTAGCGACGCGACCGGTATCGACGGCAACCAGGCCGACGACTCCACCCCCGAGGCTGGGGCGGTGTACGTGTACGAGCGGGACAGCCGAGGCGAGTGGTCACAGCAGGCCTATGTCAAAGCCTTCACTATGTACTGGTACAATTTGTACGACCATTTCGGGATCAGCGTGGTGCTGTCGGGAGATGGCGATCTCCTGGCCGTCGGCGCCAATGGGGAAGACAGCAATGCCACAGGCATCGATGGTAGCCCGGCCGACCTCTCCGGCGCCAGCGAGGCTGGGGCGGTGTATGTGTACGCGCGGGACGGCCAAGGCAAATGGTCGCGGCAGGCTTACGTCAAGCCCTCCAACACCGGCATCGGCGAGCACCACAATTCCGGGCACGATGTGGCGTTGTCGGAAGATGGAAACACTCTGGCCGTCGGCGCCCCCGGAGAAGCCAGCGACGCGACGGGCGTCGGCGGCAACCAGGCGGACGACTCCGCCGCCGAGGCCGGGGCCGTCTATCTCTACTGACCGCCGAGCAGCTCCTCGAAGAACACCTCGAGCGTCCAGTCGCGGCCGAGGAACGCACGGATCGACTCTTCGACCGGACGCGAGCCGCCAACCTCGAGGATCTCTTTCCGCAGGCGCGCGCCGAGCTGCGGATCCATGAACCCCTGCTCCGATTGCCTGAACAGCGACGCGAAATTCGCCACGATCGCGTCCGACCAGGCGTAGCTATAGTAGCCAGCGTCATAGCCGTCGAACAGGTGCTCGAACGAGGCCAGCAGCGCGGTGTCGTCCGGCACCTCGTAGTAGGACTCGCCGAAGATCGCGTTGGTGGCCTCGTACACCTGCTCGGAGGTCGCGGGCAGCTCGTCCAGGCTCGTGTACGTGTGAATCGCGAGATCGAGCATTCCGAACCCGATCTGCCGCCGATAAAAGTGGCCGATCCCGACCCGGGTCGTGGTGGTGATGCGCTCGATCAGCTCGGCCGGCATCGCCTCGCCGGTCTGGTAGTGCACGGCGAGCCGGCCCAGCAGCGCGGGATCCTCGAGCCAGCGCTCGAGGCTCTGCGACGGGACCTCGACGAAGTCCCAAGGCACGCCGATGCCCGCGTGCTCGAAGTGGGACGCCTGCGTGAGCACGCAGTGGAGCGCGTGGCCGAGCTCGTGCAGCATCGTGGTCACGTTGGCGAGCGACCACAGCGAGGGCTGCTCGCCCACGGGCACCGGGAAGTTGCCAACGATCGCGCAGATCGGCGCTTGGTAGCGCTGCTCCGACAGCCGCCTGCCGCCGACGAGCTCGAAGGTAGCGAAGTGCGTGTACTTGCCCGCGCGCGGGTGCAGGTCCAGATAGATGGCGCCGAGCAAGCTCCCGGTGCTCGCGTCAGAGACCATGGCCACCTGCACGTCCTCCGCCCAAGTGTGCTCCGGCTCCTCGATGACGATCTCGAGTGAGAACACCTCCTCGCAGAGATCGAAGATGCGGCGCAGGAGCTCTTGCTCGGCGAAGTACTCCCGCACCACCTGCTCGTCGATCGCGTACTCCCGCTCCAGCAGCATGTTCGTGTAGTAGGGGATGTCCTCCACGCCGAGGTCGTCGACCTCGAAGCTGGGATCATCGAGCTCCTCGCGGGCGAGATCTCGCAGCCGGATCTGCTCGGCACGGAAGCTGCCCTCGAGCCGCCGGCTCAGGTCGAGCAGGAAACTCTGGGCCACCTCGGCGCTGCCGGCCATGCGTGGCTCGGTCTGCACGTCGGCCCAGGTCTCGTATCCGAGCAGCTCGGCCATGCGCGTGCGCAGCTGCAGGACCTCGAGGATCAGCTCGGCGTTCTCGTCCATCGCACGTCGCAGGTTGGCCTCGAGCGCCCGGCGTCGCGTCTCGCTGCGCACCGCGTGCTTCATCACCAGGTCGTACTGGGACCGCAGCGCGGTCCTGACCAGGTAGCGCCCGGTCGCCTCGTCACGCTCGAAGGCGCGGACATCCTCGTCGGTCAACCCCTGCAGATCGTCGCGCTCGAACGCCACGATACCCTCGTCCGCGTTGATGTTGAGACCTATCTGGGTGTCGAGCTCGGCGAGCCGCGAGCGCCAGCTGGCGATCTGGGCTCGGTCCTCGCTGCTGAGCGTCAGCCCCTCGCGCCGGTAATCGTCGAGGGTTTCGTCGAGGAGCAGCCGGTCTTCGCCGCTCAGATGCTCGGCTTCTTCGGTATGGGAGAACGCCTGGATCAGCGCATAGAGCCGCTCGCTGAGCGCGATGTTCTCCACGTACCACTTCTCCATTGCCACCGAAGCCTCGCTAGCCGCGTCGCGGACCGCGTCGTCGGGGCTCGCGTATTGCAGCAACTCCATGCGATCCCAGTGCTTGGAGTATTCGTGGTCGAGCGCGTCGAGGGCCAAGAGCGTCGATTCGAAGGTCACGTCCGCGGGGGGCTGGGCGAGGATGACGTCGAGCTCGCGCGCGGCGGTAGCGATGGCTCGATCTCGTGTAGCTCGGATCTCGTCGGCGTCAGCCTCGAGCTCGGGCCACTCGAGGACTCGCTCGAGCGCTGGTTCCGACTTCGGCCCCACACACCAGAGGATCGCGAGCCAAATCAGGACTACGCCCCAGATTAGATGGATTGCCCAATGTTTGCTATACATGAATAGTGCTTCCTCGGTATGATTGGGTCCAAGGACCCCCGAGGAAGCACTGCAAGGCTCGAACCACCGAGCCGGCGGGGCGCCGCGCCTCAGCGCAGTGTATCGCCGAAGTTGTCGTTCGCCTCGGCGACCCCGATGACATCGAGGATATCCTGATGCCAGACTTGGTCGCCGGCGCCGGTCAGTCCGCCGCCGGTACCATAGAGGACGTTGACGGCACCGGCATCTTGCACGACGCCCACGTCTTCGAAGGGGACGCCGATTACCAAGTCGGTAATCCCATCGCCATCGTAGTCGCCGGCCGCGAGCGAGGAGCCGAACCGATCGGTGTCTTCCGCGACCCCGGTGACGTCGGACGTGTTCTGGTTCCAGCGCTGGTCATCGTCACCCGAGAGCCCGCTGCTCGAGCCATAGAGCACCTGGACGACCCCAGCGTTATTGATGCCCTCCAGGCCTTCGCCAGGCACTCCGACAGCCAGATCGGCGCGCCCGTCCTCGTCGAAGTCTCCGGTCGCGAGCGCCCAGCCGAACTGGTCGAAGGCGTCGGCCTCTCCCTTGATCCCCGATTGGTCTTGATGCAAGAACCGATCACCGTCCTCCGTGAGCCCATCGCTCGAGCCGTAGATGACGTTTATGGCTCCGGCAAGCTCCGTCGATCCCAGGCCCTCGCCCGGCACGCCAACGACGAGATCCGCGAAGCCATCGCCGTCGAAGTCGCCGACCGCCAAGCTGCCGCTGAAGCGGTCGAACTCCTCAGCCTCGCCTTCGATGCCGTCGCTGTCTTGGTGCCAGGTCTGGTCGCCCTCCGCCATGAGCCCATCATTCGAGCCATAGAGCACGTTGACCGAGCCAGCGGCGATGAGCGGACCGACGTCCTCATCCGGGACGCCGATCGCCAAATCGTCGTTTCCGTCATTGTTGAAGTCGGCGGCAGCCAACGTCCTGCCGAAGAACTCGAAGCTCTCGCCGATCCCGTCGACGTCCGGTGTGTCTTGGTGAAAGACTCGGTTGCCGGTCGCGGTCAGTCCATCCGGCGATCCATAGATGATGTGGACCGCTCCGGCGTTCTGGGCACCGCTCGAATCTTCGAGCGGGACGCCGATTGCGAGATCGTGCCAGCCGTCCCCATCGAAGTCGCCGCTCGCCAGCGCGAAGCCGAAGTGATCGTTGAGCTCGGCCACGTCCTCGATTCCGGGGCTGTCTTGATTCCAGAGCTGGTC
This sequence comes from uncultured Myxococcales bacterium, assembly GCA_965649595.1. Lineage (GTDB taxonomy): Bacteria > Myxococcota_A > Polyangia > Nannocystales > Nannocystaceae > Plesiocystis. The sequence continues at coordinate 4,110 of CBFGLP010000759.1, forward strand.
GCCGTCGGCCGTCAGCCCGCTGGCCGAGCCATAGAGCACGTTGACGGAGCCGGTGCTGACCCCGTTGATGCGATCGAAGGGGACCCCGATCGCGAGGTCGACGTAGCCGTCGCTGTTGAAGTCCCCAGCCGCCAATGCCTCGCCAAAACCCTCAGTGTCCTCGGCGAGGCCTTGCACTCCGAAGGTGGCTTGACTCCAAAACTGGTCATTGACCGGCGTGAGGCCGTTGGCCGAGCCGTAGATGACGTTGACGCCCCCGATTTGTGCGCCGCTGATGACCTCGGCGGGGACCCCAATGGCGAGATCGGCGTAGCCGTCGCCGTTGAAGTCGGCTTGCAGGCTGCTGCCCGACGCCGAGGTGAATTGCTCGGCGTCGGGCTGCTCGTGCTCGACCGGCGACGGCTCGTCCTCGGAGCTCGCCTGCTCGAGCGCGATCTCTCTTTCGATCGCGTCATTGTCTTCGATAGTGCACGCATGCAGGCCGACCCAAAACGCCACAATGAGGCTCGGACCGATGATTGGGGTTTGCGCTTGGCTGGTCACGAATGGGGTATAATCAGGCTGGAAAATTCCGCAACTGTGGCTGGCGTGTTGGTGCTGCATTACGCAGTAGCACCCGTTAGGGATTGTAATGAGCTCGCGGATCTACCTCGGGTAGCCGGATTCACCATCGGCGAGCTGTGGCAAGCCGAGGCTGTCCTCGCTACCCTGGTGGTTGTGGCAGGGGCGGAATCGACGGGCACTTAGCCGATCGGCGCCGAGATCCCGCGATTCAGCGATTCATGCGGCCGCGCCGAGGGTGGGCTTCGGTATTAGATCGACTCGTGCGCACAACCCCCGCTGCTTCGATCGCTGCGCTTTGCTCGTGCACCAAGCTTGTCGTGAATGCTTCCCCGCGGCCGCTCTCCTGCGAGAGCGGAAAGAACACGGCTCGCGACCCACGGCTGCGCACGCCCAGCGCACCCCTCTGGCTCCCGCACCCCACCGAAGTCACTCACGATTGTACACCCACGAAGCAACCGAGCCCAAAGTGCGCACCATAGCCGAGAGCAATCGGCCCATTCACGGGCTCGG
>CBFGLP010000760.1:0-3477 GCA_965649595.1 uncultured Myxococcales bacterium
GCGTGTCGAAGATCGTCTCGATCAGGATCAGGTCGACGCCACCGTCGATCAGGCCCTCGACCTGCTCGGCATAGGCCGCGCGCAAGGTCTCGAAGTCGATCGCCCGGTAGGCCGGATCCTCGACGTCGGGCGAGAGCGAGAGCGTGCGGTTGGTCGGTCCGATCGAGCCGGCGACGAAACGCGGCCGCTCGGGTGTGCTCATCCGATCGGCGACCTCGCGGGCCAGCTTGGCGCCGGCGAGGTTGAACTCGTAGGCGAGCGCCTCGAGCCCGTAGTCGGCCTGCGCGACCGAGGTCGCCGTGAAGGTGTTGGTCTCGACGATGTCGGAGCCAGCCTCGAAGTAGGCCTGGTGGATCTCCGCGACCACGTCGGGCCGGGTCAGCGAGAGCACGTCGCTGTTGCCCTTGAGCGGTCGCGGGTGATCGGCGAAGCGCTGGCCCCGAAAGTCGGCCTCACCGAGCGAGTAACGCTGCAGCATGGTGCCCATGCCGCCGTCGAGCAGCACGATGCGCTCGCGCAGCAACGCCTCGAGCCGCTCGCGCGCGCGCGTCGGGCGTTGCTCGGTGGAATTGAAGTGAGCCGGAGATTGCTTGAGCGTGTTCACGACGAGGTGGCGCGGGGACGGTGTGCGAAGGCGGTGATGACTTGGAAGTAGGGCTTTCGACGCTCGCGCGAGCTGGGCTCGCAGCTGCGGACCTCGAGGCCGGCCGCGCGCAGCATCGTCGATAGCTGCTCGGGCTCGAAGCCGAGGTTCACGTGATCGTAGGCGGCGGCGATCGTGCGGTGCTCGTGCGCGGCGAGGGTGACCAGCGCGAGCGATCCGCCGGGCTCGAGCACCCGTGCCGCCTCGGCGATCGCGAGCTGCGGGCGGTCGGAGTAGCTCAGCGCGTTCATGAGCAGGACCGCCTCGAAGCTCGCGTCGGCAAAGGGCAGATCGTGCATGTCCCCGATCCGGAAGTCGACGTTGGACACGTGCGCGAGCCGAACTTGGGCCGCCTCGATCACGCGCGGGCTCAGATCGAGGCACGTGACGTGTCGGCTGCGAGGGGCGAGCAGCTCCGCGATCACGCCGTCGCCCGAGCCGATGTCGAGCACGGTCCCGAGCGAGAGAAAGCCGAGCAGCCCACGAGCGGTCGCCTCCCAGGTGCGCCCGGGCGAGTAGTGCCGCTCCATCTGTCCAGCGACCTCGTCGGGCCAGCCGGGCCGACTGCTGCGAGCCGCCAGCGCGGCGTCACGACGACGCTTGTCCTGCTCGAGCTGCTCGTCGCTCAGGCGCGAGCACAGCACGGTCCACAGCTCCGCCGCCTCTTCGCTCATCCCCTCGTCGAGGCCATAGAAGCTCGAGCCGCCGTCCCGCCGATCGCGGACCAGCCCCGCGTCCTTGAGCTTGCGCAAGTGCGTCGACACTCGCGATTGCGGGAGGTCGGTGATGCGCGTCAGCTCGGCGACGGTCAGCTCGCAGTCGGCCAGCAGCGCGAGCAACCGAACCCGAGTCGGGTCGGCGAGCACGCCCAGGAGGTCGACGGTCTGGTTCAGGTCCGGCACGATATCCGGGAATCATGATTACGCGATATCCAGAGAATTCAAGAGCGAGATCACCGCTACATGGAGACACCGATATTTCGGTGACCTACCGAAGGTCCGCACCTCACCCAGCCGCTACCCTCGCCTCATGGATTCTCTTCGTGCGGCCCCGTTGGCCTTCATGCTCGCCTGCTCGTTCGCCTGTGGAGGCGATCCCGAGGGATCGGACGAGGCTGACGCCGCCGGTGACATGGACGACGCCGACAGCCTCGGCGAGGACGACGACGATGGCGTCGCTGACGGCTCCTGCGACGACCCTGCCGTCCACACCGGCGAGGGCACCTGGTACGAGCTCAACGGCAACCCGGTCAACTGCGGCTACCCGACCGATCAGCTCCAGCCCTACTACGCGGCGCTCAACAGCAGCCAGTACGGCAACGCCGACTACTGTGGAGCATGCCTCGAGGTCCGCGGACCTGCGGGCAGCGTCGAGCTGATGATCGTCGATCAGTGCCCGACCTGTGCCCACGGCGACGTCGACCTCTCGCCCGCCGCGTTCGAGCAGATCGCCGCGCTAGAAGAGGGTCGGGTCGACATCGAGTGGAACGTGGTGCCCTGCTCGACGACCCCCGACGCGATGTCGTACCGGATCAAGGAGGGCAGCTCGCAGTGGTGGACGGCGATCCAAGTGGTCGGCCACAAGACGCCGCTCGCCAAGCTCGAGGCGCGCCAGGGTGACGCATGGGTCGAGGTCCCGCGGCTCGACTACAACTACTTCGTCGCCGACCAGGGCCTCGGCGAGGGCCCCTATGATCTGCGCATCACCGACGTGCTCGGGCAGAGCGTCGAGGACAGCGGGATCCCGCTGGTGCCCGACGAGTCGCTGCAACCCGGCACTGCGCAATTCAGTGGGTGCGAATGAGCGCCTACTAATCGGAGGGTGTGTTCGCTCCCGGCCGACGAGCCGGTAGCAATTGAAATCGACACCCGTTAGCTTACGGGCATGTTGAGAATCTCCAAGCCCATCACTGGCACTGTCGTCGCTCTCACGTCGCTCACGTCCGGATGCTTCTATTATTACGACTACGACGACGACGATGAGCCCTGCACCGAAACCTGCGCTGCCGAAGACACCGGCAGCCCGAGCGACACGGATACGGACGAGACCGAGACCGAGACCGAGACCGAGACGGACGGAACCGAATCCACGGACTCTACGGAGTCGACGGACGAATCCGACTCGACGGATTCCACCGACTCCACGGATTCGACGGATTCCACCGACGAGTCCGACTCCACCGACGAGAGCGAGACCGGCGAGCCCGAGCCGGTCTTGGAGGGCTGCGGCAACGGCCTGCCCTTCCCGGGCGACTTCTGCTTCCACCCCCCGGCCGCCTTCAACTGGACCGCCGTGAACGCCATGAGCGTCGCCGACGCTACCAGTGACGGACACGTCGATGTCGTCGCGGTGTCCGGCAACAACCTCCAGGTGTTCGCTGGCGACGGCACCGGTACGATCTCCTCCTTCAGCACGGTCGTGATTCCGTCGTCGTCGTCAAGCGACCGCCTCGCGCTCGGTGACGTCGACGCCGACGGTGACGTCGACGTCGTAATGGCTCTGAGCACCATCGGCAGGGTTCGCACCTACCTCAACGATGGCGTCGGAAACTACTCGACCTTCGATGAGTATGTCGCGTTCGGCGCGGGCGTGAACGGTGTCGAGCTGGCGGACCTCGACGCGGACGGAGATCTCGATCTCGCATACGGCGACGCTACGGAGCGCAAGGTCTCGGTGCGCAAGAACGACGGCGCCGGCGGCTTCGGAGCACAGATTGCATACGATGTCCAGGGCGGTAACACGCTCGTCTTCCTGACCGCAGCGGACATCAATCAAGATGGTGCCATCGACCTCGTCCCGGTCGTCGGTAACACCGAGGGCGCAGCCGTGCTCTA
>CBFGLP010000761.1:0-3381 GCA_965649595.1 uncultured Myxococcales bacterium
CGCTGCGCCGCTCGAGCAGCTCCTCGGCCTCCTCGCGCCCGTCCTTGCCGAAGTGCTTGTAGAGCAGATAAGCCATCGCCCACAGGTGCCGGCCCTCCTCGACGTTGACCTGAAACAGGTTGCGCATGTCGTAGAGGCTCGGCGCGGTGTGGCCGAGCATGCGCTGCTGCTCGACCGAGGCCGGCTCGGTGTCGGCCTGGGTCACGATGATCCGGCGCAGGGCGTTGCGGTGCTCGCCGGGGACCTCGTTCCAGACCGGCTTGCCGGTCAGATCGCCGACGTGAATCAGCGTCTCTTGCTCGCGCGGGGTCAAGAAGATGCCCCAGCGGTAATCGGGCATCTTCACGTAATCGAAGTGAGCCCAGCCGTCGGCCTCGACCGAGATGGCGGTGCGCAGCCACACGTCATTGGGCTCGAAGTCGGTCGGGCCCATCTCGTGCCACCAATCGAGATATTTGGGCTGCCAGCTCTCTAGCGCGCGGCGGACCTTGGGATCGTCGGCCAGACCAACGTTATTGGGAATGCGGCAATCCAGGTCGACCTTGGCATTCATGGGCTGTTCTCCGTGGGCGAGGTGGGTCGGCGTGACCACGCAGGCTCGCGTGTGGATTTCAGGCTGCCCCGATGATTAGAGCGGAGAAAGTGCACTGTTTTCGTGCGCTGGCCATGCAAGGCTGGCACACGAGCCATGGAGCGAGGTCGGGGCGGAGCACGAAGGGAGTGCAGTCGACTGATCGGCGAGGCCGCAGGCTTTTCGGTTGTGCCGGGTAATGGTCGGCTCCCGCGAGCGGCTCGACCTCGCCGCAGGCTTTGCTGAGGCCCGCCGCCGCCAGCGGTGCCACGCTCGCCTCGGCACCGCATGGACGAGCTCACCCGTCGACGCCTGCACCAGCTCGCGCGCACCTACGCGCGCCCGGGCCCGCGCTACACCAGCTACCCGACCGCGGCGGACTTCGGCCCGCTCGCTCCGGCGGTCGTCGAGCAGCAGCTCGCGCAGGCGCGCAAGCAGCTCGACGACCCCTGGTCGGTCTACGTGCACGTGCCCTTCTGCGCGCAGCGGTGCAGCTTCTGTGCGTGCTCGGTCGTCGCGACGCCCGAGGTCCAGCGAGTCTCGGCGCCCTATGTGCAGCGCCTCGTTCGCGAGATTGAGCTGTGGGGCCGACGGCTGGGCGCTCGCCGCCAGCTCGCCCAGCTGCACCTCGGCGGCGGCACGCCGACTTATCTCTCGCCGACCTTGCTGCGCCGCGTGTTCGAGGCGCTCGAGCGCGAGTTCACGCCGACCCCCGACTGCGAGCGCTCGATCGAGCTCGACGCCCGCGCGACCACGCCCGAGCACGTCGACCTGTTCGCCGAGCTGCGGATCGATCGGGTCTCGCTCGGCGTGCAGGACCTCGACCCGGAGGTGCAAAGGCAGATCGGCCGCGAGCAGAGCTTGCTGCGCATTAGCGAGGTGACCCGAGCCTGCCGCCAGGTCGGGGTTCGCGGGGTCAACTTCGATCTCGTCTACGGCCTGCCGGCACAGACCGAGGCGAGCATGCTGCGGACGATCGATGCGGTCGTCGAGCTGCGGCCCGACCGGCTGGCGCTCTACGGGTACGCGCACGTGCCTTGGATGCCGGGCCGGGGCAATCAAAAGAAGATCGACGAGGCGCTGCTTCCGGATCCGAGCGAGCGCGTCGATCTGTTCTTGGCCGCGCGCGAGCGGCTGTTGGACGCGGGCTACCAGGCGATCGGCATGGACCACTTCTCGTTGCCCGACGACCCGCTCGCGCTCGCCGACGCGGAGGGCCGGCTGCGACGCAACTTCATGGGCTACACGGTCTCGGCTGGGACCGATCTGCTCGGGTTCGGGACCACGGCGATCGGCGAGATCGCGGGCGCGTTCGTGCAGAACGACAGCAAGCTCAAGGGCTGGAGCGACGCGATCGATCGCGGCGAGCTGGCGACGACCCGGGGGATCGTGCGCACGCCCGACGACGAGCTGCGCGCGGCGGTGATCGAGGCGCTGATGTGTCGGCACGTGGTCGAGCGCGAGGAGATCGAGCGGCGCTTCGCGGTCGACTTCGATGGTTGCTTCGCGCAGGAGCTGAGCGAGCTCTCGCCGATGATCGTGGATGGCCTATTGATCGATACGGGCGCGCAGCTGCAGGTGACCGAGGTGGGGCGGCTCTTCGTCCGCAACCTCGCGCTGCCCTTCGACGCGCGGACGCGTGCGCGAGCACGGCCACAGCCGACGCTCACGCAGCTGCGGCCACGCTTCTCTGCGACTGTCTGAGTCGCCGCTCTGCTGGCGAGGAGGGTCTGAGTCGCCGCCCCGCTGGCGAGGAGGGCCTGACCCGACCTTCGCCGATCAGAAGTGCACGGGCGTGCACTGGGTGTGCATCCACGCTTGGTCGCGCACGAACGACTCGAGGAAGGGGATCCGCACGGTGTTGTCCTCGCGGAGGCCGACGCTCAGGACATAATCCTGGGCCTCGCCCTGCGGATCCCAAACCGCGATTCGATAGTAGCCGGGCGTGCTGATCTGCTGATTGATCGTATTGCTGAAGTCACAGCTCGACGGCGCCTGAGCGAGGCAGGACCGGCTCAGGCCGGCGGGCAAGAACCACCCGAGCCCGAGCTCGTGGAGCTCGAAGACGGGGCGACGGCCCTCGACCTCGGGGTTTCGAGCCACGACGTAGCCGAACCCGAGGCTGAGCCCGAAGGGCAGCTCGGGCCCGGGCAGCGAAGGGCCGATCAACGCGGTCGCCGGATACGCGCGCTGGGTCTCCTCGCACGCGGGCGCGAGGGCGAACGCAGTCACGGTCACCGGGCCGTCCTGCAGATCCTCGGGCGTGATCGAGAACGAGAACACGTCGATGTCGTCGGTGCCGAGGTAGGCGAAGATCGCTTGTGAATCCTCGACGAACCATTTCAGCTCGTGCGCGATCCAAAAGCTCGAGTCGCCAGTGTCCCAATTCTGGGGATCGTCGAGGTAGACCTGGGCCTCGGCGTCGAGGTTGTGGGCGTCGACGAGGGCGGGGCTGACGAGCAGCGCGGCGCCGACGAGCGCGTGGTGGAGGTTGCGAAGGGTAAGGGCCATGATCGTAATCGACCATGGCGGGGGAGCGCCGTCGTTTCGAGCCGCGCTGGGCTGTGCGGTCGGCCGGCCGGGCGCAGGCGGGCGGGCCGACCGGGACGGGTCGTCTGCGCCGAAGCTGGGTCAGATCATCGGGACGCAGAGCGCGTCACGCCTGGGTCCCGAGCCGATCGCACTATTCGCCGAGCTTCTTCTCGATCTTCGCCCAGCTATCCATGAGCGTGATCGTCCGATTCAGCACCGGCGTGCCCGGCTGCGAGTCGGGGTCGATGCAAAAGTACCCGAGCCGCTCGAGCTGAAAG
>CBFGLP010000762.1:0-1640 GCA_965649595.1 uncultured Myxococcales bacterium
CGAGCGCCTGCTCGGCGAGCTCGCCGATGTGACACTCGGCCAGCTCGAGCCGCTCGAGCCGGTTGAACGCGTGCGCGCTGCCGACCAGCTCGTTCGCGCCTTTGTCGGTCAGCCACGAGCCCGAGATCTCGAGCGTGCGAAGGCGGGCCAGCAGCGGTGAGCTCGCGAGCAGCGGGATCAAGCGATCCGCGAACTCGCAGCCGCTCAGGCCGAGGTGCTCGAGCGCGGGCGTGAGCGAGCCGATCAGCAGCGATCCGAGCAGCGCCTCCGGGTCATTGCAAGCGGCATAGGCATCACCACCGAGTCGCAGGTGCAGGGATCGCAAGTTGGGGTGCGTGTGGCCGAGCAGCTCGCGGACGAGCTCGGAGACGTTGGTCTGCGCCCCGGGTGCCAGCGAATCGGGCTCGCAGTGAAGGCGCAGGACCTCGAACCCGGGCACGCGCTCGAATGCGCCACGCAGATCGATGCCGGGACCGCGCAGATGGAGCGAGCGCAGGTTGGGTAGCCGCTCGACGATCGCCGCGACCTGGCCGACCGAGCTGCGATAGTTACCGAAGATCAGCGTGTGCAGGCTCGAGCGGAGCGGCCCCTCGAGCAGCAACGCGCGCGCGAGCGTTGGCGGCAAGTCTCCGAGATCCAGCTCGCCGAGCAGCAGGGCCGCGGACGAGTCGAGCAGCGCGCGCACGCGCACGAGCAGCTCGTCTTCCGACCCGGCCAAGCGCGAGCTCGGTCGCGCGGCTAGCAGCAAGCCTGCGCGCCAACGGCCGCACACGAGCTCGCCCAGCTTCTTCGCGCTCACGCCCAGCGCCTTGGCCAGGCTCGCGCTCGTCTCTCGTTCGAGCCGGGGGCGCAACGAGGCGGCCGCACGCTCGAGCCGCTGGCGCTCGTCGGGATCACGGGCCTCGCCGATCCCTTGGTCGAGCGCGAGCAGCTCGCCGCGAGGGTCGCCGCGCTCGACCAACCAATCTGCGACTACGGCCCAGTCTTCGGCGCGCCGTGGAGACGATGGCGACAAGGAGCGAGTCATCCCGGAAACCAATCTTGCAATGCAGGCAAGAGGCGGCTTGCCCACGCGGCCTCGTTGTGGGGGGCGCCCTGGTCCCAGCGATAGTAGAGATCGACCTCGTCGACCCAGCCGGCCTCGCGCAGGGCGTCGGCGAGCGCCACGTTGCCGCAGTAATTGTCGCTGCCGTCGTCGGGGCAGCCGAGGCCCGGGTCGCCGCCGCTGTCGAGATAGATCGATATCCCGAGCGGTGGGGCTGCGACATATTCGTCGAGGATCGTTGGATTGGCGGCGCCGAACGTGCCCCAATCGATGGTCCCCGACATCGAGCCGACGTGCCCGAAGTCGTCGGCGTGATGAAGCCCGATATAGAGGCTGACCAGGCCGCCGAGCGACGAGCCCATTATTCCAATCGATTCAGGCGTGCTGGCGACCGGATAACGTGACTCGACGAATGGCTTGATGCCGTCCACGAGGAAGTCGGCGTATTCGTCGGCGCGGCCGCCGACCTGCATTCCGTCGATCACGTCGGGGACGTGGGTATATTCGTCGAAGCGGGCCGCGGTGTTGTCGATGCCGACCACGACCACGGGCGAGAGCGTGGCTTGTGCGATCGCCTGCTCGAGCGTCTCGCTGA
>CBFGLP010000763.1:0-2232 GCA_965649595.1 uncultured Myxococcales bacterium
GGGCCATCGTCGACCAATGGATCGCATCTCGGATCGACGCCGGTAAGATGGCACGGAAGAGGTCCGCTGCGTGGTCGGGATGCTCGAACGCAGCCTTGAAGACGGCGTCGTGTGGTTTACTGGTCATCGCTATGCGGCTAACCGCACCGTTTCATGCCACCGAGCGGGGCGATGTGCAAGGGAAGAATGTTGATTTTTGAACCCAGAATACCTGCCGGGTGCGACCAGGCATATGTGCATGGTTGCATGGTTACATGATTACATGATTACATGGTTACATGGTTACATGATTACATGGCTACATGGTTGCGCAAACAAATAGCCACTCATAAACCATCCACAGAATTACACCGCCCACATCGAGCACTCCTCAGAGTGCCGTCTCGACGAGCTCAATGGCTGATTGCTTTTCTAGGCCAAGCGGCGGCGCGCGGTGCCGTGACATGTCATCTCGTGCCCGTCCTTCCGGCGCCGCCCCGATCGTTCACCCTTCCAGCACCAATCTGCTCTTCTCTTCACCTCCCCCAGGCAATCGCAGTCATGGACGTCGACAAGGTATTCCAGGTCGAGTGGCGGGGCCGGTGGGGAGCGCAGATCCTCGCGGCCTTGGCCGCCGTGGTCGCTGTCAGCGGCGCGTGGGAGATGGCCGGCGAGGGACGGGCTGCCCGCGCCCTGTTCTGCCTGCTCCCCGTCGCGTTCGGGCTAGCGTCGTGGGGCTATGCGAGCACCATCAACAAGCGGCTATCCAACCTACTGCTGATGGTAGTGTGGCTGTTCACCGAGACCCTGTTCACCTTCGCGGGCGTGCGCGAGGGTGAGCGCGACGAGCGAGCCGCCGAGGTCGATGGCGACGAGCTCGAGTCGAGGTCCGGCTTGCCACCGCGCGAGTAGGGGGAGCTCGACGCGGCTCGAAGGCTTCGAGCCCGGGCCGGCGGAGTGTCCCACCGACCAGGACGGCGGTCCCGAACCACCACCCTGCCTGCTTGCGACATCCTCCCAGACTCGGGCTACAGTGGTCCAACCATGGCGAAGAAGTCGCCGCGTACCCGAACGACAGCGCCCCTTGTACGCTCCCAGATGCGATTCTGATCTTCGCGGTATAGACGAATCATGCGTTTGCCGAGCGGGTCATGCCTTCGGAACTCGTATCGCCACATAGCGTTGCCTCGTGTTTGGAGTCGTCGCGGATACCGGGATTGGCCGTAGGCGGTGAGCACGGCTCGGTCCCCGGGCGCAGGCCGGTCTTGGGGTTTGGCTCGCGGGTCGCCGGAGCGATGACCTCGCTGACCAGGTATTGGCGCTGACGGGCGCGGACGAGCTCGCCGGGCTTGGGTAGCTCGCCAGGATCGAAGTTGGCCTCGACGCGGCGGAGCGCGTCGAGGGCTCGCCGCCTTGGAGTGGGCCAGAGCCTCGACGAAGGCGTCCTTGGGCTCGGCCTGCGCGACGTCGAGCTCGAACTCTCTCGCCAGGCTGATCAAGCGCTTCTTGTTCAGGCAGGCCAGACAACTGCGCTTGGTCGGACGAGGCATGCGGGACCGCGAGGTTACGCGGTCCCGATATGCGGTTCAACGCGCCCTTTCCTCCCCCGAGGGCCCGACGGCGCGCACGTCCCCCCGAGTTGCGATACCGTCGCCGCGGTGAGAATCGCAAACACTCCCCTCCATCGGCTCGTGCTCGCAGTCCCGCTCGCATGCTCGCTCGGTTGCGTCGATCCATCCGGAGGCGACGACGAGGTGTTGGGTGACGGTGACGGCGACGGCGACTCGAGCTCCGACGGCCCGACGACCATGGGTGACGGCGACGGCGACAGCGAGGACACCGACTTCACGCAGTACGAGGGCGTGTCGATCCTGTTCGTGATCGACAACTCGGGCTCGATGGGAGCTCGTCAGTCGGTCTTGGCCCCCGCAGCGGGGCAGCTGACCGACGCGCTCGATGCCGCTGGCATCGACTGGCGGATCGGCGTCACGACCAGCGACAACGGCAACCCCTGGTGCCCCGCGGGTACGACCACGCCCGAGGGCGGCAAGCTGGTGCTGTCTTCATGCCGGACTCGGTTGAACGACTTCCTGTATGGCGACATGGTCGACGTGCAGGACATCGCCTGCACGTCGACCGTGTCGCCATACAGGAAGTCGTTCAACCGACTCCGACACGAAGACAGCACCAGCTTGCCGCCCTCGGGCGTGGTCGTACCCGCGGGGCACCAGGGGTTGCCGTTGTCGCTGGTCG
>CBFGLP010000764.1:0-2642 GCA_965649595.1 uncultured Myxococcales bacterium
GACGATGATCGCGGCGTTGTCCCCGGCGCTCAACGGCCCTGGTGGCTGCAACGAAGGCTTCCTGCGCGACGACGCGCTGCTGGTCGTCGTGCTGATCACCGACGAAGAGGACGACCACGAGGTCGACGGCTGCCAGCAGCAGGCGCAGCCCGGATCGATGGGCGAGCCGCCCGACTGGTACCAGGGCGTGATCGCGGCCAAGGCCGGGGTCGAGACCAACGTCGTCGTGCTATCGCTCGTCGGCCCACCCGGGCCCGACCCCGCGATGTGCCTTACGCTCGACAAGTGCAGCGGCGGTATCGAGGGAGCCGAGGTCGCCAGCCGAATCGTCGAGTTCACCTCGATGTTCACCAACGGCTTCATCGGCCGGGTCTGCGAGCCCTCCTACGCCGGGTTCTTCAGCGAGGCCGTCGGCGTGATCAAGAGCGCCTGCGACGACTTCGAGCCGATCCAGTAGGAGTTGTTCGTGCGGTCAATGTCCGGGCGGCTGGGTTGGGGCGTCGTCGCTAGCCTCGCGCCCACCCCCGGGCGTACCGCCAGCGGCACCTGATTGAGCCGTGTCTGCGACACGCTGGATGATCTGCGGGACAAAGCGCTCGGAGAAACCAGCCACGAAGCACCAGAAGATCAACTTTGCGAAGTCAGGCCCGGACTTTGGCAGGGTCTCGCTCAACAGCGCAGAGATGTCCTCGTCGGAGGGCGACGCAGCGAATTCAGGCACATAAAAATCCGGAAACAGTGCTCCCTCGACCAGGTTGGACAAGAAGATCACATAGAGGACCAGCGAGAAAATGCCCCCATAGATGGGGACCAGCAAGATCGAGTACCAAGACTTGGCGAGCAAGCTCAGCTCCTCGTCCACGACCCTCGGCAAGCGCTGCTGGATGCTGACGAAGCCGCCGATGATCCCACACTCGAAGCACAGCCACGAGATCAAGAGATTTTTGCCATAAACCAGGGTCCCGCCGAAGATCACCACCGTGGCCACCAGCGACGCAAAGGCAAAGATCAGCAGTCGGCGGGTGACGACCAGGATCTCGTTGGAGCGTTGCTGTTGGTCCATGGCCACCCCGAGATTCCGAGCCCGGAGGCCGTGACTCGCCGCCCTTCGTCGAGCACGAGTCGCGTGCGCAGCCGAAAGCGTACCAGCCTGCATGTTGGGACGTCCATGCACCCGCTCAGTCCACCCCAACGCGGGATAGCGGGCGCCAAGCTGAATTCCCCAGCGCGCCCGAATCGATCGCTAGATACCCGTGAGCAAGCGCTCACGATATCTAATATTCGAGGTTGCTCATTCACCAATCCCGACGATGGCTAGCACTCGGACAGCGCCGACAAGCTCTGCGCGTCGAGCATGCACTGCACGAGCCCGTCGCTGGGGCGCATGCGCTGGCACTCCTGCTCGAGCACCAGCGCGGTGCTGTTCGCTGCCTCGCCTTCGGCGACGGCCAGATCGATCACGTGCCGAGCCAGCTCGCTGCACTGGTCGTCGCTCGCACGACAGCCGAGCAACCCCGCCGCCAGACCGAGCGAGAGCACGAGCGACATCGGGAGCACGCGGCGCATCGGTGCCATCGTACGCAGCCGCCCGCCGCCCCGCAACGCGGCTTCGGCTGCGCCTCGGCCGAGCGCGGGGGCTTCGCCGAGCTCGCATGCGTGTCGATCACCGGACGCGACCGCCCCAACCTGTCCCTCGCCGCGCGCCCCTTGACGGATCGAGACCCCTGCGCTCGTCTCCCCCCCGAGCGCATGGCCATCTCGGTCTTCGACATGTTCACGATCGGCGTCGGGCCGTCGAGCTCGCATACGGTCGGGCCGATGAAGGCCGCGCGCCGATTCGGCCTCGGGCTCGCGCGCGAGGGCTGCCTAGCGGCGACCGCCCGCGTGCGGGCCGAGCTGTTCGGCTCGCTCGGCGCCACGGGCAAGGGTCACGGGAGCGACAAGGCGGTCTTGCTCGGCCTCGAGGGCGATCAGCCCGAGCTCGTCGAGGTCGACACGGTCCCTGCGCGGGTCGAGGCGATCGGGCGCGAGCACTCGCTGCGCCTGCTCGGTCAGCACGCGATCGCGTTTCATCCCGGCGAGGACCTGGTGTTTCACCGGCGCGAGACCCTGCCGCTGCACCCCAACGGCATGCGCTTTCGTGCCTTCGATGCGGCCGGCGAGCTGCTGCGCGAACGGATCTACTACTCGGTCGGTGGCGGCTTCGTGGTCGACGATCAGCTCGCCGACGAAGATCGCATCGTCGCCGATCAGACCCCGCTCCCCCACCCCTTCACCAGCGGCGCCGAGCTGCTCGCGCAGTGCCGGGACGCCGGCTTGAGCATCTCGACGCTGATGCGGGTCAACGAGCAGGTCTGGCGCAGCGAGGCCGAGATCCGCGAGCGCCTCGGCGTGCTGTGGAAGACCATGCAGGCGTGCGTGCAGCGAGGCTGCGAGCGCGAGGGCATCCTCCCGGGCGGTCTCAAGGTCCGCCGCCGCGCCGCCGCGCTGCACCGCAAGCTCCGCAGCAGCGAGGACGAGCGCGATCCGTTGCGCGCGATGGATTGGGTCAACCTCTATGCCCTCGCGGTCAACGAGGAGAACGCCGCCGGCGGGCGCGTGGTGACCGCGCCGACCAACGGAGCGGCGGGCATCATTCCCGC
>CBFGLP010000765.1:0-15663 GCA_965649595.1 uncultured Myxococcales bacterium
AGATCGACGACGTGATCGACGAGCTCGCGCAGCTCGACCTCGCGCTGGTTGAGCGGGACCAGCGGGCGCGAGAAGTTCAAGAATTCTTCCAGGATGGTTTGCATGCGGTCGACCTCGCGCCGCAGCACCTGCATGCGCTCGGCCGACTTGCTGGGCGGATCCTGCCGCTCGAGCTCGCGGCTGACCAGCTGCGCGAGCCCCTTGACGCTGGCCAGCGGGTTCTTGAGCTCGTGGGCGATCTCGCCGGACAAGGTGGTCAGCTCGCGCGCCTGCTCGGCTCGCGACGCGAGCGCGATATCGCGGGCATCGAGAGCCTGGCGGAGCATCTCGTCGACGGCGTCGCGGGCACCACCACCCATGAACGCCGCCATCACGAGCGCGAGGGTCATCAGCGACGCCAAGGTGATCGTCAGACCCGGCGGCTGGCTGGGGTGGCCATCGACGAACGAGAACACGGCGGGGCTCAGCTCGACACCCTGCAGCTGGACGATCGCGATCACCCAGAGCATCGGGATGTACCCCGCCGCCACCATCGCTGCTGCGGGTCGGTTCAAGAACACGGCGGCTACGAACACGACCGGCAGCAACATCGGCAGCAAGGGGCTGGCGATGCCGCCGGTCGCGAGCAGCATCAGCGTCTGCATGATCGCGATCAAGCCGACCTGCACGTGGAGGGCTCGATGCGCGACGCTGTTGAGCAGCAGCTCGTCGGACACCCCCAGCCCGCGCTGCTCGAGCCGACGATGCATGACCACGTCGACCAGCGCGACCAGGCCGAGCACGCCGGCCGCGAAGAACAAGATCCCGCGCCGCCACGGCGAGAGATCCTCGATCGCAATCCACACCGCGAGCGAGGCCAGCAGCGGCGCGAAGAAGCGCCGCATCGCGACCAAGCGAGCGAACACCCGCGCCCGGGCTCGGCGATGCAGATCCTCGATGCCTGCGGTGTTGACCTCGCGCATGCCTCGTCGGCCCCGCGACCGCACGCGCGGACGCGGGGGCGCGGTCACAGAGTCCCACGAGAGGGGCGATTCGGCCGAGCTCGGCGGCACGCGAGCCCCACACAGCAAGAGGGATGCCAGCGCAGACGCCTGACCGACGGGCGGAACGAGGCCAAGAACCACGACGGTCGGTGATCCGACGCCGGGAATCCGGCGATCGCCTCCAGTTTGGCTGTCGGCGATCCGACGGCTCCCGGCCAGACAGGCCTGCATCGGGCTGGGGCAGCAGCTCTTCGCTGGCATGGAGGTTGCTGTGGCGCGCCTCGCATGCGACGTCCTCGCTCGAGCCTTCGCCCGCACTCGCGCCCGTGCTCGTCTCCACCGCTGGGCCGCCGGCTCGCGCTCGGGCTGCTGGTCCTGCTGGTCACCCCGGGTTGCGACGAGCCGGAGCCAGCCGAGCCGGCGGGGCCCGAGCGGAGCGTCGAGCCGATCGAGGTCCGCCTGCGAGTCCGCACTGCCGAGGTCCAGCTCGGCGCCCTCGGGGACCTCGGCGAGGCGACCGGCTTGGTCGAGCCGTTCGCGCTCGCTCGCGTAGCGGCGGAGACCGGTGGGCGCGTCAACGCGCGGCTCGTCGATCGCGGCAGCTCGGTCGCCGCGGGAGATCGCTTGGTCGAGCTCGACGCCAGCCGAGCGCGGATCGAGGTCCAGCGAGCGGACGCCTCGCTCGCGGCTCGCGGCACCGACCTCGCCCAAGCCGAGCGCGAGCGCGAACGGGCCGATCGACTGCGCGAGCGCGAGAGCATGGCGGCGGCGCAAGCCGACCGAGCGATCTATCAGGCCGAGAGCGCCAAGGCTGCCGAAGAGCTGGCCCGGCTGAGCAAGCGAGCGGCCGCCGACCTGCTGCGCGACAGCAAGGTCAACGCGCCCTTCGCCGGGTTGATCGCGGACTTTCACGTCGAGGTCGGCGACTACGTCGGTCCGGGCACGCCCCTGGTCACCTTGGTCGACCTCTCACGCGTGCGCGTGCGCGTGGGCGTGACCGCGGCCGAGGCCCGCGAGCTGAGCGTCGGAGATCGGCTGGCGGTGCGCTTCGGCGAGCTCGGTGGCAAGCCGATGATCGGCGAGCTGCACAGCATCTCGCCGCTCGCGGATCCCCGCTCGGGCACCTACGCGGCCGAGCTGTGGCTCGACAACCCGGCCGACGAGCGCGGTGACCGAGCGCTGCGACAGGGAATGGTCGGTCGCGTCTCGCTGCGTCCGGTCAACGCCGATGGGACCCCGAGCGCCGGGCCGAGCTCGCGCGAGAGCCTGCTGATCCCCCGCTCCGCGGTGCTGCGGCGCGACGGCCAGCTGAGCGTGTGGGTCGTCGGCGAAGGCAAGGCCCACGCCCGCGCGGTCGTGCTCGGCCGCTCTGACCTCCAGCACGTCGAGGTGCTCGAGGGCTTGCGCGCGGGCGAGCAGGTCGTCACGGAAGGTGGCTTCGCCCTGCGCGACCAAGCGCTCGTCGAGATCGACAGCTCACCTACCCCACGCGTCGCGGTCGCCCCGTCCGCGCAGGAGCAGCGCTGACATGCGAGCGATCGTCGATTACTTCGTCCGCCGTCACTTCCTGGTCCACATCCTGGTCGCGGCGGTGGTCGTGCTCGGGGTCGCGACGGCAAGCAAGAGCCAGCGCGAGGGCTTCCCGCCGGCCACAATGAACCAGCTGATCGTCACGGCCAAGCTGCCGGGCGCGTCGGCGGCCGACGTCGAGCGCAAGCTGACGCTGCCGATCGAGGAGGTCGTCGCCGAGCTCGACGGCGTCGACACCTACACGAGCGAGATCACGGACAACCTCTCGCGCACGGTCATCGAGTACGACGACGACTGGGACGTCGACCAGATCCGCCAGGCCGAGGCCGACCTTCGCCAGGCGCTCGACAGCATCACCGACTTCCCCGACGACATGCGTGATCGCCCAGCGATCGCCAGGGTCGAGGCGCAGAAGTTCCCGATCCTCGAGATCGCCATCTCGGGCCCCTCGGAGCAGTTGCCCGAGGCGACCCACCGGATCGAGGCTCGCCTCGCGAGCATCCCCGGCGTCGGCTCGCTGACCAGCGTCGGCGTCGAGGATCCCGAGATCCGCGTGCTGCTCGACCCAGAGCTCGCCCGCACGCACGCGATCACGCTGACCGATCTGATCGCGGCGATCGACGCCCGCAACGTGACCAGCACCGGCGGCTTGCTCGAGCGCGACGAGGCCCGCAAGCAGGTGGTGCTCAGCGCCCGCTTCCACGAGCCCGAAGAGGTCGCCGAGACGATCGTGACGGTCGGCCGCTCCGGCGAGGTGATCCGGATCCGCGACGTCGCGCGGGTCGAGCTCTCGCGCCGCGATCAGGGCCTGCGCGTGCACACCAACGGGGAGCCGGGCGCCTCGGTCGTGGTCCGCAAGCGGGCCGGCGCCGACATCCTCACGACCGTCGACAGCATCCGGGCGGCCCTCGACACGCTCGAGCTGCCCGAGGGCGTCGAGGCGGTGCTGGTCAACGACACCTCGTTCATCACCCGCAACCGCCTGCAGCTGATGGTCAGCAACGGCATCCTCGGCATGGTCCTGGTGATGGTCGTGCTGATCATCTTCCTCGATCTGCGCTCGGCGTTCTGGGTCGCGTTCGGGGTCCCGGTCGTGCTGCTCGGTGTCGTCGCCTTGCTGCCGAAGCTGGGCATGACCATCAACTTGATCTCGCTGGCCGGCTTCGTGGTCGTGCTCGGCATGCTGGTCGACGACGCGGTCGTCGTCGCCGAGCGGATCGTCGTGATGCAGCAGAGCGGGCTCGGCCGCGGGCCGCGGGCCTCGGTCCGTGGGGTGATGTCGGTCGCGCGACCGGTGGTCGCCTCGTCGGTGACCACGATCCTGGCGTTCTCGCCGATGTTTGCGCTCGGCGGATTACCGGGCAAGTTCGCCTGGAACCTCCCGGTCGTGGTGATCCTCGCGCTGGCGATCTCGCTGATCGAGTCCTTCTTCATGCTGCCCGCTCACATGACCCCGACGGGCAAGGACGCGGACGACTCGCCCGCGCCCCCGCCCGAATCGGAATCGGAGTCGGATTCGGGTGAGCGAGCCCGAGCCGAGCGCCCGTCCGGCACCGACGACGACGAGCTCGAGCTCGCGGTCGCCAAGGCCGAGGCGAGCATGGGCAAGCGCCCCTTCATGCGGGCGCTCGAGCACGGCTATCGACGGTTACTACGGCTGACCTTGCGCCTGCGTTGGCTGGTGGTGCTCGCCTTCTTGGTGATCTTCGCGCTGACGATGGGCGTGGTCCGACCGAAGATGGGCTTCGTCCTGTTCCCGCAGGACGACAGCGACGCGCTCTACATCAAGGTTCGGCTGCCGCAGGGGACCCCGATCGAGCAGACCGAGGCGGTGGTCTCGGCGATCGAACGTCAGCTGCCCGGGCTGCTCGGCGACGACCTCACGGCGGTCACGGCTCGGATCGGCCACCAGGACGGCTCCGCGCTCGATCGCGAGACCGGCGCGGCCCCCAACGAGGCGGTCGTCAGCGCGCTCTTGCGTCCGCTCGACCGCCAGCGCAACGCGGACCAGTGGGCGCGTTACCTCGTCGATCACCTCGAGGTCCCCGCCGGCGTCGAGCTGCTCTTTCAGGCCAAGCCGCTCGGGCCACCGCTCGGTCGCCCGGTCACCCTGCACGTCGCCAGCAACGACGACGAGCTCCGCCGTTCCAGCGCAGCCGCGGCCGCGCAGTGGCTGAGCGAGATCGAGGGCGTGGTCGACATCGACATCGACGAGCGCCCGGGTGTCCGCCAGATCGAGCTGGCGCTCGACTACGACAAGCTAGCCATGCGCGGCCTCGATGCCCGGACCGTCGCGACCAGCCTGACCGCCGCGTTCTACGGCTTGCAGGTGTCGGACCACCGCGACCTCGAGCAGACCATCCGCTTCCGCGTGCAGCTCGAGCCCTCGGCGCGGGCCGACCTCGACGACCTGCTCGAGCTGCGCCTGCGCACGCGCACCAACGAGCTGGTCCCGCTGCGCGACTTGGTCCAGCCGATCGAGGTCGACGCGGTCGCACGGATCCATCACCGCGACGGCGTCCGCACGTCGACGGTGACCGCCGGCGTCGCGCCCGGCAGCGGGCTCGACAGTCGGAGCATGGCCGCCCGAGTCGAGGCCGAGCTGATCCCAGCCCTCGCCGCCGCGGCCCCCGAGGCGACCGCTCGCGCTCAGTTCCGGGCGTACATCGGCGGCGAGGCGACCAAGACCGCGGAGACGACCGGCGATCTCGCGACCGCGGGGATCGTCGCGGTAGTCGGGATCTTGTTGGTCGTCGCGCTGATCCTCGAGTCGGTGCTCGACGCGATGTTCGTGATCGCGGTGATCCCCTTCGGGGCCGCTGGCGTGATCCTGGCATTCGCCGGGCACGGCAAGCCGCTCTCGATGTTCGCGATGATGGGCATCATCGGCCTCGCGGGCGTGGTCGTGAACGCGGCGATCGTGATGGTCGACGCGATCAAGCAGCGGCACAAAGCGATGGTCAGCTCCACAGCACACCAGCCGAGCCGGCGCGAGCGCGACGACGCGATGGTCGAGGCCGTGGTCGAGCGCCTGCGGCCCGTGCTGGTCACGACGCTGACCACCTGCGGCGGCGTGCTACCGACCGCATACGGGCTCGGGGGCTACGACGCGATGCTCAGCCCGATGAGCCTCGCGCTCGGGTGGGGGTTGATCTTCGCGACGCTGATAACCTTGGTGTTGGTGCCCTGCTTGGTCGAGATCAGCGAGGACGTTCGGAGGCTCGGACGCTGGCTGCTGCGGCGTCCGGCGCAGGGCTGAATCAACCCGCGACTCGCTGGTCGAGTTGCTCGAGCGGCGCGCCGCTGCCTTCGAGCAGGGCCTGCGCCGCGGGCCCGACCACGCGCTCGAGCGCCTCGATCGCGAGCTCCCGCCGCTGCGCGACCGCGAGGTAGCCATGCGCCCGCATGTGCTTGGGATCGCCGGGCAGCGTGGTCGTGGCACCGAACCCGACGTGGCTCGCCGCCTCGGAGAACACCCGAGCGACCGCCGAGCGCAGCTCGGCGCTGCCCTCACGACACATCCACGCGAGCGCCTCCCAAGCCAGCAACACGTGCTCGACCTCGTCGCTAACGGTCTCGGTCAACACCGCGCGCACGGCTGGATCGCGAGCACGGTCGCGCGCAGCCGCGAGCAACAAGGTCGAGACGGTCTCGGCGATGCACCCCTCGGCAGCCAAGCGCGTAGCGATCGCGATCGGATCGCTCTGGTCCCCCGCGAGGCACCCATTCACGTCGAGCGCGGTGGGACCAATCGGTGACCCGGCGTAGGCGCTGGCGAGCCCGAAGCAGCGCGTCGCGTGCCGGACCTCGTCCATGCCCGCGCGCACGCTCGCCTCGACCAACGAGGCCGGCGCGCCGAGGCTGAGCAGCTGCAAGGTGAAGCGGGCGAACGACGCGACCGAGGCGTGCTCGGTCAGACCATCGCGCGCCCACGCGTCGGCGAGCGCGGCCTTGCTGGCGTCATCGAGCCCGCGCAGATCGGGCGCTTGCGACTCGACCCAGCCCGGATCGCAGGCTTGCTCGGCCACCCGAGCCACGTCGTCGACGAAGAAGGGCCGTCCGACCACGCAATCGCCCGAGACGATGTAACAGCAGGCCCCCTCGGCGGTCGTGTAGGGCCCGCACTCGACCACGTTACCCACCGTAGACAGCCCACACGAGTAGGCGCCGAGCAGGCAAGGCACATCGAAGGGCTCTTGCTCGCAGGTCGTACCTGCGGGCGGCATGAAGCAGACCGGTGCCAAGCCCCACGTAGTCTCGGGGTTGCAATCGCGTGGCGGCGTGAACTCCCCCCACACCGGCTCGAGCTCGCTGCACTCGAAGGTCTGCTCCGTGTCGGTGCTCGAATCGGCGCCCATGTCGGGGAAGGGCACGTCGGTGTCCTCTTCATCGCTGTCCGACTCGCCCGACTCGCTGTCCGACTCGCCCGACTCGCCCGACTCGCTCGACTCGTCCTGCGTGTCGACATCGTCGGCGCCATCGGTGCTGGTGTCATCGCCCCCGACTCGCTCGGCGCAGCCCGCAGACGCGCCGCCGAGCGAGGCGACCCCGAGCACGCTCACGATCTTCAGCAGGAGAGTTCGAGGATCCGCGTCATTCGCCACGGCGCCCAGAATAGCGAGTCCACGAGACAACTTCGACCAACCGCTCAGCTGGGCTCCAACTGGCCAGAGAGCCGTACGCGTCAGGGTGTATCGTCGTGCTCCATGTTCGGGACCGAGGTTGCGATCCCCTCTGACCCGCGACTGTCGGCCCCAGGCAAGAACCGACCGGCCACGGTCCCTCCATCGAGACAAGGTGATCCCTGTGCTCAGTTGCGTTCCGAACGCAACCGAGCACAGGGATCAGGCCGCAAAGCGCTGCATTTGCATGCGCCAGTCGACGCCGATCAGCTCGCCGAGCGGCATCGGCTCCCACACGTTGTCGCCCTGCAGCGGCTCGCTCGAGAAGATCAGGTGGCTGACGAACCCGCCCTCGACCTTGCGCTCGCACTCGTCGGCGTAATAGGGGCACGAGTCGCGCTCGGGGCAGCGCTGCTTGTAGGTCGAGCAGTGCAGGCTCTTGCCGCCTTGGTGGGCCAGCATGGCCTGGCCGTTGGTGATCACGAAGGTCAGGAAATTGTTGCTGGCCGCGTCCGCGCGCTCGTCCGTGCACAGATCACCGGCGAGCGAGCAGACCTCGGCGATCGTCTCGCGGGCCGCGTCGGCGAGGTCCTGCAGCGAGTAGCCGCGGCGATCGAGGTCGCAGCGCTCGGCCATCTTGCCGAGCAACATGTAGAACAGCACCTCGCTGTCGGTGTGCCCGAGGATGAAGCGGCGCAGCACCGGCGGAACACGGTCGAGCAGGGCCGGTCGCAGCTCGGGGAAGTTGGCGATGTTGCCGTTGTGGACCATCACCCAGCTGCCGTACTGGAAGGGGTGCGTGTCGAGGATCGTCATCTGGCCCTGCGTCGCCCGACGCACGTGGGCGAGCACGGTCTCCGAGGTGACCACGCCCGAGACCCGGCGGAACAGCTCGTCGGACACCGCCGTCGAGGCGCTCTTGATCACGTGCGGAGCTCCGGCCAGGTAGTACGCGACCCCCCAACCATCGGGGTTGCGTTCGCTCTGCAGCATCAGCGCGTTGTCGGCACTGATCAGGCTGCGATGCACCTGGCTCTGCATCACCGAGCGAAAGCCGAAGATCCTGCACATGTAGGGGAAGTTTAGCCCCGCCCGCAGCCGCTGTTTAGCCCCCCCGCACGCGTGGTGCACTCAGCCACACGCGGGTAGCTGGGCCCACCTGCGACCAATCCACCGGCCGAGCCTCGACTCTTCGACGGCGAACAAGGGCGCGAACGCGATCCCGCTGAGCGGATACGCGAACATGATCGCCATGATCACCAGCACGCCCAGGTGAAAGCTCCACATCCCGATCGCCCATCCCCACGCCCAGCGCCGCCCGAACAGGGCCACGGGCGCACCTAGCTCGAGCACCATGCTGACCCAGGCCAGCGGCGCGAACACCCATGGGTGCCCGGACAGGTACGCCCCGATCGGCGAGTGGATGTCTCCGAGCTCGATCTTGCGCAGGTTGTCCCAAGCGACGTGCCCGAGCA
Organism: uncultured Myxococcales bacterium; assembly: GCA_965649595.1. Taxonomy (GTDB): domain Bacteria; phylum Myxococcota_A; class Polyangia; order Nannocystales; family Nannocystaceae; genus Plesiocystis. Next base: position 8,611 of record CBFGLP010000765.1, read on the forward strand.
GCGCGTCGCCGTCCAACCACTCGAGACCAGCGTTGCGCAGCTTGGCGACGCCCGCGAGCACGTAGGCGATCACGGTGATCGTCGCGAGCAGGCGCACCCCCCAGCCGTAGCGCGCGTGCGGGCTGCTCGACCTCGACCCCTCGCGTCGAGCATCGAGCGACCAGACGTCGGCTGCGGGTAGCGCCGCTAACACCAGCACATGCATGACCAGAAGGTTCTCGGTGTGGAAGATCATCCCCCACGAATTGCGGTAGCTGGTCACCCACAACAGCGCGAGCGCGAACGCAGCTCCGCTGATCCGAAAGCGCAGCCCCAGCCACGCCGCGAATCCAGCGATGACCGCGACCGCCCAAGCCCCGATCACCCCGGCGCTCGGCAGCGGCTGGTCGAGCACAGCGACGACCCCGACCGGCTCGAAGCGATGCGCGGGGAACTCGGTTTGACCAATCAGCAGCGGCGCTCCACCGATCAACCAAAGCAGCCCGTATCCGATGATCAGCGTGCGCAGCACCGCCAATCGTTGCGGCGGCGTGGCGGGAAGCCAAAACCGATCCATCCAGGTCGACTCGCGGGACGGTGTGTCGCTCATGCGCCCTCCCGCGGCACGGCGCAGCGCGCCCGCCGTCGCAGCTCGAGCGGAGTGCGTCCGGCTTCGGTCACGAAGTAGGTCCGCGGATCGAATCGCCGGCTCTGGACCTCGAGCCGAACGAGCGCGTCGAGCTCGGGCGTCAGGGCGACCGCGCGAGCGACCCGCTCACACAGCGCGGGAGCCTGCTTGCGCCGAATCGCCTGCTGAATCGTCTGCGCCGCCTGCATGACCTCGGCGTTGGCGACCAGGCGCGGCCCGATTCGATGCTCGTTGCCTCGCTCATCGAAGCCGACCACGACGTGGATCCACGCGGTGTCGCGCTTCGAGGAGAACATCGGATAGGTCGAGAGCGGGAACGAATCGTAGGGTTGCTCGCGCAGCGCCGGCCAGATCATCGCCGCGATCACGACCAGGCTGAACGCGAGCGCGCGAGCGCGGAGGCCCCGATCGCTCGGTCCATCGATCGACGTCGACGAGCGCGTGCACGGATCGGCCATCATTCACTCGCCGGGAGCTCGTCGATCACGAGCGCGCCGCCGTGCCCGAGGGCCGCCCAGGCGTGCTGCGTGAAGTCGATGCGAATGTCTGGGGCCACGGCCGACTCGGAGAACCCGCCGATGACCGGTCGATCGGGGGTGCACGCGAAGCAGGTGTCTGGGCTCCACTGCTGGCGGATCAAGAAGCCCAGCACATCGCGCATCTGCTGACGATCCTCCGTGATGTCGAGCCCGCGCGCCTGCTTCAGCGCCATCGCGGCAGCGAGCGCCTCGCCGTGCCCGGCGGCGGGGGTATTGACGGGCACCAGCAAGTTGCCCATCGAGTAGCCCCCGATGAAGTCGGGCGCGACCCGGCTGTCCGCGTCGAGCGGGACGCGGCTCTTGTAGCTGACATAGTCGATGCAGAACTGCTCGTAGGCGTCGTTGCGGTGGTGGTCGAGCGAGGCCCGAGCCGCGAGGCAGTGCCAGTTCTCCTCCAACCAGAAGAAGTCGCGCACGAAGGTGTCCCAATAGGGCCCCGTGTAATAGGCGATCGCCCGCTCGACCGCCGCGTGGAGTCGCTCGGCGTCGGGCAGCCCCGGCACGTCCTCGCGCATTGCCAGCTTCTCGGCCAGGCTGAGCGCAAAAATGGCCTGACCGCCGGCATACATCGGCTCGGGTCCGTCGATCGGCGCCCCCCCGACCAGGTCCCACTCGGGATAGAAGCTGCCGTCCTCGCGCTGCATCGCGAGCAGGTATTCGATCATCCCGACGATCGTCGGATCGTGGCGGTGATCGACGCGGCCACGCTCGCGGCAGGTCAAGAACGCGATCGCCGGGAGGGCTGTCGAGCCGAGCCCGGCCTTGCGTCGATTACGGCTGAGCGGTCGGATGGCCGTGTCACCGCGCGCGTGCTTGGCCATGAACGCGAGCGAGCGGTCGGCAACCTCGGCGGCTCGCTCGACGTCGCGACCGAGCTCGCACACGACCAACGTGGTGCCTGCTTGCCGAGGCAGATTCCACGATCGCACGTCCTCACGGCCCGAAAAGGGCTCGACGATGTAACGAAAGCGGCCGTCGTCGAGCTGCGAGGCCGCGATGTTGGCCTCGGCTCGATCGCGGGCCAGCTCGAGCCGCTCGACGCTGAGCACCGGCTCACGCTCGTGCATGCGGACCAGCGGAATCACGCGACCGTCCGTGGTGATCGTGAAGCTCATGGTCTCGAGGCGGGTCAGGCCATCGAGCGTGTCCCACTCGCCATAGTCCTCGGGCTCGACCTCGCGGGGGGCTTGCTCCTGCGCGCCGTCCTGCTCGTCGGGGTCGGGGAGCTGCATTTTCCGCCGCTGCTGATCGAAGCGGAGCGCCAGCTTCGAGACCGGCTGACCGAGCGCGTGCCGCAGCCGAACCGGCGAGATCCCGTAACGAAAGTCGGGGATCCACGGGGCCGGCTCGTTGGCCACGAATTGCCCGGTAGCGACCAGCTGCCAGGGCATCAGGCAATGCTCGGCGTCGCAGATTCCATCCAGCCCTGGACGGATCGCCAGCGTATCGAGCACGAACCCGCGCGAGCGCAGGGGGGCTGCAGCGACCCATACATCGATCACGACCGGTGCGCGCAGGGCCTCGGCTTCGAGCACACCCGCGATCGTGCGTATCAGCTGATCCGGGCTCGCGCGGACACAACGGCTGCGCACCTCGACCGGCGCCCTGCCCCGCCGCGCGAGCTGCCGCTGGAAACCCGCACGAGGAGTCTGCTGCCCGGTGGTTTCGTCGTCCGGGTCGAAAGCATCATCCTGGCTTTTCACGCCCAGCGGCCCCAGGAAGGTCAGCACCGCGACCGCGTCCTCGCCTGCTGGCTCGGGCACGCACCCGACCGGCTTCGTGGTGAACAGCGAGGGCACCTTCGAGGGGCTATCCGGGCGATCTTGGGCGCCTTTGGGCACGACGGGCAGCTCGGCCCAATTCGGCAGCGCGGCCTGCAGCTCGGCTGCCAGCGCGTCGGCATCACTCGTGGTCGGTTGAGCGAGCGGGGCCGCTTTGGCCGCCCGCGCCTGATTCCACACGCCCAACGACCAAATCAACGCGAGCACCCCCGCCCCGACGCTCGCACCACGATTCCAGCGCGAGCGCCAAGTCGCCGCCAGACCCCAACAAGCAAAGGGCAAGGTCAACAGCGCGACCAACCCGATGATCGCCAGCAACGCGACGCCGATTCCTTCGCCGAGGCTCCCGTAGAGCCCGGCGAGATGGCTGGCGGAGCGACTGAGCTGCCACCCGAGGTACGCGAGCAACACCAACGACACGATCGACGTGATCCGCCATACGAGGGCCAGCACCCGCAGCCGGGCGAGCGCGGCGATAGCCGTGAGCAGATGCCCGAGCGCGAGCGCGCCCGTGAAGATCGTGAAGCTCGACCACGATGACCAGGGCAGCTCGACCGCCACAAACGCGAACACCAGCGCGTGTGCGCCAGCCAGCAACCCGAGCGACCAACGGGGCAGCGGCCGGGGCGGCTCGTCCAAAAGACCAGTATTGGAGCTCGTTCGTGGCGACTCGGCCATTGGCCGGAGCATAGAGGCTGGGCGTGCTGTACAAAAGCGCCGTTCGGCTGGTCACACCTGGGTTGGGCAAGGGGCTCGCGGGACCTATAAAGGTTTCTTCCGCGGCCCGTTAGAGCGACCGAGGGGCGAACGCGACCCCATGCTACCCTAGGATGAGTGCCTGTTCGTCTAATCCGCGGCGACGATCCCCTGCCCGACCCCGAGGAGAGCGATGCTCGAGGTCTGCTGGCGATCGGCGGTGATCTTCGGCCCGAGCGGCTGCTCGATGCCTACCGACGCGGGATCTTTCCCTGGTACGGAGAAGGTCTGCCGATTCTCTGGCATTCACCCGATCCCCGCTTCGTGCTGATCCCCGAGCAGCTGGTCATCAACCGGACCTTGCGCAAGAACATCCGCCGTCGCCGCTATCAGATTCGCTTCGACACTGCCTTCGCCGATGTCCTGCGCCATTGTGCCGCCGCGCCGCGCGAAGGCCAGGATGGCACATGGATCACCCCCGAGATGATCGTTGCCTACGAGCGCCTTCACGCGCTCGGCCACGCACATTCGATCGAGGCCTGGCAAGGTGACGAGCTGGTCGGCGGATTGTATGGCGTGGCCGTGGGCGCGCTGTTCTGCGGCGAGTCGATGTTCGCGCTCGCCCCGGACGCCTCGAAGGTGGCGTTCGTGTGGGCCGTCCAACAGCTAGAACGCTGGGGCTTTCAGCTGATCGATTGCCAGGTCTACACCGATCACCTGGACCGCTTTGGAGCCGTCGAATGGCCCCGCTGGCTGTACTTACGAACACTCGACCGGCTGCGCGATGCCTCGGTCTCGGCCCCGAAACCACCCTGGCGCTTCGATGAGGGCTTCTTCCCGCGAGTCGCGGACAGCTGACCGAGCAATCGCGGGCTGCAAGCGGACCGTCGAACGCCGCCCGCATTGCACAAAACGACGAGAGCCGCGGTCGCGGCCCTCGTAGTCGAGTGAGTGTCAGTGTGGGCGAGAAAGCCCCTACTCGGCTTTGGCCGTAGCGGGGACTATCGAAGCTGTTGCTCAGGCAAGCGAGTAGCGCGTGCCGCGAGCCTTGCCGGTGAACGTGACGAGGCCCTTCTCGATCATGCGATTGAGCGAGGCGCGGAGCTGGGTCGGGTCGGCGCCGAGCTTCTCGCGGAGGTTGGTCGCCGCGACCGTATCGCCGCCGAGCTCCTTGAGCGCTTCGAGGACGTCGTTATCGAAGTTCTCGCGGCCCGACTCGGTCCGAACATTCCGCTTCTTGCCGCCACCGCCACCCGCACTCGGGGGCGCGACGACCTTGCGCTTGGGGGCTGCCGCGGGGGCCGGAGCCGCTGCCGGGGCGGCTGCGGCTGCTGCCGCTGCTTTGCGACCCGGGGGGCGACCTGGACGACGGGGGGCCGGCGCAGCGCCGTTACCACCGCCGACATTGCCGACGAGCTCGTCGAGGGTAATCGCGCCGAGCGTGGGATTCGCAGCCACGAGCTCCGCCAGTTCCGCCACCGTCGTCTTGGGTTGAGAAGCGACGACGTCGGCCAGGGCAGCCTTGGCTTGGTCGGCGAGCGCTTGCTGAAAGACGCTGTTGATGTTGGCCATGCCCCATTTATGCACGATCGTTCGCCAAAGTGCAGGGGGGGTCGTCGTTTTTTTTCATTCACCGATCGTCCGACAATGACCGGGGTCGAGGCCCGCGTCGGGATCGCTGCTTTGTGGACAAATCGGCGATCAACCACGGCAAATCGCAATGTAGAGACGTCTAGACAGCAGTTTTTGATGAATCGGGGTCGAGCGGCGCAGGAGATTCGGTCCGTTGTTTCGTGTCCGGGGACGACACGGGATGTGGACGAAGTCACATCGATTGGCGAGGGGGAGGCAATTCCAAGGTGCTCTGGATCCAGGATGTGGCACTGTCTTTATGTCCAGTAACCCTCGTAATCAAGCACTGACGAGCCGCCTCTCGGTCCTGGACCGGCGATTCAGACGTGTCTTTTGGTCTCACTCTGCCTCCTCGACCAAAAACGACAGCGCCCGCTCCAAGCAGGAGCGGGCGCTGTTCGCCGTGGATTCGCGGTCGACTCGAGCAGCCTACTTGCGCCGGTTGCCGATGTGGATGGCCTCGCCAATCGCGTGCTTGGCCGCCTCCATCACCGCTTCGCCGAGCGTGGGGTGGGGATGCACGGTCAAGGCGATGTCCTCCGCGAACGCGCCCATCTCGATCGCCAACGCGGCTTCGCTGATCAGATCGCTGGCTTCGGGTCCAACGATGTGAATGCCGAGCACACGGTTGTCGCGCTTGTCGATCAGCACCTTCACGAACCCGTTGGTCTCGTCGATCGCCATCGCGCGACCGCTGACCGAGAAGGGGAACTTGCCGATCTCGAGCTCGAACCCGTGCTGCTTGGCCTCGTCCTCGCCAAGCCCCGCCGACGCGATCTCGGGCTCGGTGAACACCACGTTGGGGATCGTGCGGACGTCGTTGATTCGCTTGTGGCCAGCGATCACCTCGGCGACCAGCTCGCCCTCGTGGCTCGACTTGTGGGCCAGCATCGGCTGCCCACAAACGTCGCCGACCGCGTAGATTCCAGCGACGTTGGTTTGCTGGCGCGCGTCGACCTTGATGAAGCCGCGCTGATCGAGCTCGACGCCGATCTTGTCGAGGCCAAAGCCCTTGGTGACCGGGCGCCGACCGACCGCGACCAGGACCACGTCGGCCGGGAATTCGCGCATCTGCCCGCCGACCTCGGCTTGAACCCACATCTTGCCGTCGCGCTCGGTCCAGCCCTTGGCCATCGCCTTGGTCACGATCTGCCCGCCGTCTTTTTGAATCTGCCGGGCGACTAGCGCGGCGAGATCGGCATCACAGACGCCGAGGATGCGATCGAGCCCCTCGAGCACGGTCAGCTTGGTGCCGAGCCGCTGAAAGGTCTGACCGAGCTCGAGGCCGATGATTCCGCCGCCGATGCAGACCATGTGCTCGGGTACGAAGTCGAGGTCGAGCGCGCCGGTGCTATCGACGATCCGCTTTTGGTCAATCTCGAAGCCGGGGATCGCGATCGGCAGCGACCCGGTCGCGATCACGATGTGCTCGGCCTCGACGATGTCGCTCGGGCGGCCGTCCGCATAGGAGACCTCGACCCGATGCGGAGCCAAGAATGTCGCGGTGCCAGTCACGTACTGGGTGCCCGCGCTCTTGACCAAGGTCTGCACGCCGCCGGTCAGCTTCTTGACGATGCCGGTCTTCCAGACCTGCATCTTCGGCATGTCGACCTGGGCCGCAGCGAAGCTCACGCCCATGTGCTCGGCGTGCTGGGCCTTGTGATACAGCTTGGTCGCGGAGATCAGCGCTTTGCTGGGAATGCAGCCCCAGTTGAGGCAGACCCCGCCAGGCTGGTCCTTTTCGACGACCATCGTGTCGACGCCGAGCTGACCGAGC
>CBFGLP010000766.1:0-14640 GCA_965649595.1 uncultured Myxococcales bacterium
CTTGCGATCGAGCTCGGGGTCGTAGGCCGCATAGACCCTGCCCATCGCACCCGAGCCGACCGCGTCGAGGATCACGTAGCGTCCGACCTGTGCTCCGCGAGCTAGCGGTTGATCGGGGTCGACGTCTCGCTCGCTGGGCGAGGCGAGGGTCTCGTCGGTCGGGCGAGGGTCGGGATCTCGCGCCCGCTTGCGTTCGTCGCGGGTCCGGACCTGCTTGTCGCGATGTGGGTTCGCCGCAGGCGAGAGCAGCTCGTCGCCGTCACTGCGCTGCGGAGCCATCCCGGCCGAGCATGCCGGAGCGGGGCGCATCGCTCAATGCAGGGCTGGTCGGCCTTTGGGCCAGTGCGCGAGTGGGACAACGTGGTCGTTCCATCGAGCCGTGTGCCGATCAGGCGGGTCGACATCGCCGCCGGAGGCAAGGTGTAGAATTGGCGTGCCACGGACCTCGCCGGCAGCAAGGTCATCGTGGTCACCGGATTCGGACCGATGTCCAACCTTCCTCCACCGGGTCCATGGATGGCCCCGAGCCCCGAGCCTCGCAAGCACGCTCCTTCGGGGGGCGGGCCGTGGGGCACGATCTCCGCCCCCAACCCCTACGCGCCCCCGAGCATCGAGTCCCAGCGCCAGCCACAGGTGCTGCTCGGACCGGACCAGCTCGTGCTCGCCGAGCTCGGGCCGCGTCTGCTCGCTCGCGTGATCGACCTGGTCCTCGTCGGGCTGGCCGTGACGCCCGGAGTCGTGCTGTTCGAGACCTGGGACGAGGACCTCGGCGCGCTCTTGTTGTTGGTCGGGTGGCTGGCGATCCGAGTCACGCAATGGGTGCTGATCTCGATCCACGGTCAGACGCTCGGGAAGCGCTGGCTGGGCCTGCGGATCGTCACGAGCAAGGGACAGCCGGTCGGCTTCGCCCGCGGCGTGCTGCTGCGCGAGTGGGTGATGCGTTGCGGCTCCGCGATTCTGTGGGGCTTCCCGCTCTTGCTCGATCCGCTCTTCGTGTTCGCGCGCACCCGCCAGACCCTCCACGATCACCTCGCGGACACGCTGGTGATCGTGGTCGGCACGCCCGGCGATCCTGGGATCCGCTGACTGAGTCCCCCTCGGTCGGACGGGCCGACTAAGCCCTTCGGCCCGGATGGGCCGACTGAGTCAGCCCTGCTGATGGACCGCTTCCCCGCGCTCGGCGGGAGGCAGCGCCAGCTCGGTGCGAACGCGCAGCGGTCCCCGGGTGAGCCGGGCCCAGCCCATGATCGCCGCGCTGCCGACCAGCATCGCGGCGATGCCGAGCAACCCGGCCTCGGGCCCGAACTCGCCGCCGGTCCAGAGCGGATCTCCGTGCTGCTCGATCGCAAACACCTTCGCGCCCGCGTCGGTGCCGCTGACCGGGAAGCCGAACACGTTGCCCTGAAAGAAGTTCCAGCTGATGTGCACGCCGATCGGTATGGCCAGCTCGCCCGTCAGCAGGAGCCCGACCGCGAGGAAGCAGCCGGCCAGCGCGACGTTGATGGTCGAGATCGCGGTCGCGCTAGGGTTGTTCGCGTGCAGCACCCCGAACACCGCCGACGAGACCAGCGTACCGAGCAGCAGCGCCACCGTCGGTGAGATCCGCCCGGGCCAGGACATGCCCTCGGCGAGGTTGCGCAGGTGATAGCCACGGCTCATCAGCTCCTCGTAGAAGCCGACCCCCAAGAACAGCAGCATGGCGCCCAGCAGGCCGGCCGCGAACGACTCACCCTCGGGGGCGACGTTGCGCTCGCTGATCTCGAGCCAGCCGAGCGAGAGCTCGAGCCCGAAGATCCCCGCGAGTAACATAGCCCCGAGCGCGAGGCCGAAGCCGAGGTCCAGCCACCACTTGCGGTCGATGTGGAAGCCGAAGTCGGCGAAGCGACGTCGGTCGAGCAGGTTCCCGCCGCCCCAGGTCGCGAGCGTGGTTGCGACCACGCTGGTGAGCGAGGCCGCCCACATCGGCAGCTGGATGCCGCCTTCCTCGTTCTGCTCGAGCCCGAGCAGCTGACCGACCAGGACCAGCACGAGCGCCGCCGCGATCGCGAGCACGATCATCGCGATCGTGTAGATCACCAGGCGCCAGGCCGCGCGGAGGCGGTGCTGCTCGTCGTCGACGAACACGCGGCGGATCACGGGCACCTCGATTCGCGGCTCACCGGTCGCTTGGTCGCGGGCCGAGCGGGCGGAGTTTCAGCGGACGCGCTCCGAGGGATCGGGGTCATGCCCCGCGAGTATGCCCAGCCGGCTCGGCTTTCGCCTCGGGCTTTGGTCTCAGGGCACCACGAGGATGTCGCAGGGCGACGTCGTCACGAGCTTCTCGGCGGTCGACCCGAGCAGGAAGCGCGACAGATCCGTCTGACCCCGGGCTCCGACGACGACCAGCTCGGCGAGCAGCACCGCCGCCTGTTGGCTGATCTGCTCGGCGGGATCGCCAAGCACGACTCGCTCGGTCAGCGCGATCGGCTCGCCTTGGTCCCGCAGCGCCCGCTTCACGAACTCCGCGAGCCGCTCGAGCTGCTCGGCTTGGATCTGCTCGCGCGCCGTCGTGACGTCGGCTTCACTGCCGAACGCTTCCATGTAGGGCACGTAGGGCGAGTCGACCACGTGCACGACCGAGAGCAGGGCGTCGAGCTGGCGTCCGAGTCGAGCCGCCGTCTGGAGGGCCCGGCCGGAGTTCTCGCTCCAATCGACGGCCGCCAGCAGCCGCGTCGGAGGCAGCAGCGAGCGAGGGTGCTGGATCGTCAAGGTCGGCACGTCGGCGTGCCGGATCACCCGCTGCGCGGTCCGACCGAGCAGCCGCTCGGTCGCGCCGCCGTGGCCTTGCCCACCGATCAGCGCGCCGATGACCTCCGGTTGGTGGAGGTGGGCGTCGATGACCGCGTGCGGGCGACCGCGAACGATCACCGGGACCGGCTCGAGCAACGCGGGCGACCCGGGCTCGCGCGAGTTGACCAGCTCGGCGCGGACCCGAGCGAGCTCGGCGTGCAGGTAGCTCTCGATCGCGTCGTTGTCCGGCATCTGTCGGCGCGAGAGCACGCTCTCGTAGAGCCCCTCGTCGATCACGTGCAGCAGCTCGATCGAGACGTCGTGACCGAAGGGGAAGCCCTGCATCGCGAGCGCGAGCGCGCGACGAGCGTGAGCGGAGAAGTCGTAGGCGACCAGGATTCGGTTCATCTACGCGCGTGGGAGTGCCACGAATGCATGCCTGCAAGCGTACCTGCTCTGCCGTGGTTCAGAGTCCCCACGCACGAGTTGCGCGAGCATTGTTGACGCTGCAACCCCAGCAGCCCTACCGTGAGTCAATGCTTCGCTTCGCTTCGCTCGCGTCTTCGTTGGCTTGGGTAGTTCTGCTGGCCGTGCCCCTCGCCGCCTGCAAGGGCGGACAGGACGAGGGCGACGACGAGGTCGCCGACGCCGACGCCGACGAGAGCGGGACCGCGGGTACCGATGAGAGCGGCGGGCCCGAGCCGCTGTACAGCGCGACGATCCGCCGGACCAGCCACGGTGTCGCCCACGTCACCGCCGACGACTGGGGCAGCCTCGGCTTCGGGCAAGCCTACGCGTTCACGCAGGACAAGGGCTGTCTGCTCGCGGATCAGATCGTCAAGGTTCGCAGCCAGCGAGCCCGCTACTTCGGGCCCGGCGAGGCCAACGCCAACGTCTACTCGGACTTCGCCTATCTCCACCTCGGCATCTACCAGACCGCGCAGGAGAAGTTCGCCGAGCTCGACCCACAGATCCAAGAGGTCATCCGCGGCTACGCGGCCGGGTTCAACGCCGCGCTCGCCGACGGCGAGATCGGGGGCACCTGCGACGGCGGCGAGTGGGTCGGGCCGATCGACGAGATCGATCTGTTCGCGTACTACCTCGACCTCGGCTTGCTGGCGAGCGGCCGCCAGGTCATCGCCGCGATTGGATCGGCGCAGCCACCCAACGCCGCGCCTCCGGCCCCCGCACCGCACTACTCGACCGTGTCCGGCCACCGTGGACGGATCGGCAGCAACGGCTGGGGCATCGGAGCCGACATCTCGTCGACCGGCCGTGGCATGGTGCTGGGCAACCCGCACTTCCCCTGGGAGGGCGAGCTGCAGCTGTGGGAGAGCCACCTGTCGATCCCCGGCGAGCTCGAGGTCTACGGGGTCGGCCTGCTCGGCGTGCCCGGTGTGCTGATCGGCTTCAACGAGGCGGTCGCGTGGACCCACACCGTGTCCGATGGCCACCGACTCACGCTCTACTCGATCGAGTCGCCGCCCGGTGAGCCGACCAAGTACGTCTACGACGGCGAGGTCCGCGACATGCAGAGCCAGCAGTACTCGATCGAGGTCAAGCAAGGCGACGGCAGCGTGGAGACCGAGACCCGCACGCTCTGGCGGACCCACTACGGCCCGATGCTCGCGCTCGATCCCTTCTATTGGACCGACGCGTTTGCGCTGAGCTACCGCGACGCCAACATCGACAACTTCAAGCTGATCGAGCAGTTCCTGCGCATGAACATGGCGACCTCGATGGACGAGTTCCAGCAGGTCCACGCCGAGGTCAACGGGATCCCGTGGGTCAACACGATGTCGGCCTCGGCCGACGGGCGGGCCTGGTACATGGACTCGGCGGCCACGCCCAACCTCTCGCAAGAGGCGATCGACGCCTGGCTCGAGCGCAAGGAGAGCGGGTTCACCAAGGCGCTCGCGGATCAGGACGTGTGGCTGCTCGAGGGCAACACCAGCCGCGACGAGTGGCAGGTGGCCGAGGGCGCCCGCAGCCCCGGCTTGGTCCCGCCGGAGCAGCAGCCGCAGCTCGAGCGCAGCGACTACATCTTCAACGCCAACGACAGCTACTGGCTGACCAACCCCGAGCAGCCGGTGACCGGCCACTCGCCGCTGCACGGGTTCGAGGGCACGGCGCGGAGCGTCCGGACCCGCATGAACGCGACCGTGCTGGCCGAGATCGACGCGGGCGAGGGCTTCGCCGGGGCCGACGGCAAGCTCGACGTGCAGGAGCTAGCCCAGGCTGCGCTGTCGAACCGCGGGTTCACGCAGGAGCTGCTGCGCGAGGACGTCGTGGCTCGCTGCACGGGCGTCGGCGTGTGGGAGGTCGACGACTCGATGGTCGACATCGCCGAGGCCTGCGATCTGCTGGCTAGCTGGGACGGCCTGCTGAACCTCGACAGCGTCGGCGCCGTGATCTGGCGCGAGCTGATCGGCGACTACGACTACGAGCTCACCTACGACGCCGGGGCGTTGTTCGCCGAGCCCTTCGATCCCTCGGATCCGATCGCTACCCCGCGCGGGCTGGCGCCGGCGAACAACGGCAACGATCGCTCGCTCGACGCCCTCGCGCGGGCGGTGCTGCGGCTCGACTCGGCCGGGATCGCCCTCGACACGCCCTTCGGCGAGGCTCAGTTCACCCGCAAGGGCGACGCGATCATCCCGATCCACGGCGGCAACCGGTTCGAGGGCGTCACCAACCTGATCGTCTACGACCAGCTGCGCAGCGACCTCGAGACCCCGGTGCCTCGGGCAGAGGAGCTCTACGAGCCGACCGGGCTGACCGCCGATGGCTACCAGGTCAACTACGGGAGCAGCTTCATCATGGCGATGCAGTACACCGACGAGGGCCCCGAGGGGCTCGCGTTCTTGACCTACTCGCAGTCGGCCGAGCCGAGCTCGCCTTGGTACATGGATCAGACCGAGCTGTTCTCGAGCAAGCAGTGGCGGCCGATCCTGTGGCGCGAGGAGGACATCGTGGCGGACCCCAACTTGATCGAGTACGAGGTCAGCGGGAACCCGGCCGAGTAGCGCAACGCTTGCTGTCGAGCGGGTGTCGGGTCGAAGCGAGTGCGCTGGCCTGGCACCCGCGGCGACGGTCATGCTCTCGGGGCATGAACGTCGAGAGCATCGTCAGCGAGCTAGCCCAGATCATTCAGAAGCAGGCCAACATCGACGCGATTTTCGGCGAGCCCAAGAAGCTCGACGAGCACACGATCGTCCCGGTCGCGCGCGTCAAGATCACGCTCAACGGTGGTGGTGGCATGGGCTCGGGGATCGGCCCGGAGATCGGCAAGCCTGCCGAGGGCGACGCGGGTCAGGCGGGGCACAAGCCGGTGATGGGCGGCAGCGGAGGCGGTGGGGCTGGGAGCCTGCTGGTCGAGGTCGAGCCGCTCGGGTTCATCCGCGATGGCAAGACCGGGGCCGAGTTCGTGGCGATCGAGCCGGCGCCCGAGGGTCTGCTCGGTAAGGTCGAGCACCTGGTCAAAGGGTTGACGGCTGCCGGCCAGACCGGCAACCACTGAGCCGTGCCCACGAGCCACCAACTCCGTCTGACCAGCGCCAGCGAAGCCGTCGCCGAGATCCGATCCGGCGAGCGGGTGTTCATCGGCAGCGGCGCGGCCGAGCCCGAGCGCCTCGTCGAGGCCATGACCGCGCGGGCCAGCGAGCTGCGCAACGTCGACATCTACTCGATCCTCACGCTCGGCTCGGCGCCCTACGTGGCGCCGCAGTACGCCGCCAGCTTCCGCCACGTCGCGTTCTTCATCGGGCCCAACGTGCGCGAGGCCGTGCAGGAGGGCCGGGCGGAGTTCATGCCGATCTTCCTGTCGGAGATCCCCGCGCTCTTCCACGAGCGGGTGCCGCTCGACTGGGCGCTGGTCCAGCTCAGCCCGCCCGATCGGCATGGCTACTGCACGGTCGGGGTCGCGGCCGACGTGGTCGTGTCGGCGATCCGCAACGCTCGCCACGTGATCGCCGAGATCAACCCGGCGATGCCGCGGACCTGGGGCGACACGCTCGTGCACGTGTCGCAGCTCCACGCTGCGGTCGAGGTCGACGCGCCGGTGGTCGAGCTGCGCCCCGACCCGATCGACGAGGTCAGCCGGACGATCGGTGAGCGGATCGCCGGCCTGATCGGCGACGGCGATTGCTTGCAGCTCGGCATCGGCAGCATCCCCAACGCCGTGCTCGCGGCGCTTCGCCACCATCGTCGGCTCGGCGTCCACACCGAGATGCTGTCCGACGGCATCGTCGACCTGGTCGAGGCCGGCGCGATCGACTGCGCGGCCAAGAACTACCGGCCGCGCAAGATCATCTGCAGCTTCGTGATGGGCACGCGTCGGCTCTACGACTTCGTCGACGACAACCCCTTCGTCGAGTCCTACGGGAGCGACTTCGTCAACGATCCTTTCATCATCGCCCGCAACGACAACATGGTTGCGATCAACTCGGCGATTGCGATCGATCTGACCGGGCAGGTGTGCGCCGACTCGATGGGGGCCAAGCCTTACTCGGGGATTGGCGGGCAGGTGGACTTCATCCGCGGGGCGGCGCGTAGCAAGGGGGGGCGGGCGATCATCGCGATCCCGAGCACCGCCAAGCAGGGGCAGCTCAGTCGGATCGTCACCACGCTCAAGCCTGGGTCGGGGGTGGTCACGAGCCGGGGGGACGTGCGGTACGTGGTTACGGAGTTTGGGGTGGTGGATCTTTATGGGAAGACGCTGCGGCAGCGGGCGAAGGCGTTGATCTCGATCGCGCATCCGGACTTTCGTGAGGCGCTGGAGGCCGAGGCTCGGCAGCTGGGGCTTTAGTTGTTCGTGGGTGCATCTTGGTGTTGAATCTGTAAGCGACTGCGCAGGGAATCGAGTATTTTCATCGTGCGCATTTTGTATGGAGTTGGAATGATTGCGAATGGTGCATGTTTGAAATATGTTGCTGTGTATCGATAGTTGGAAGTCGTCGTGGTATGTGATTGCGATAGGTCGATAGCCAGCCAGCCAGCCAGCCGGATGATGGACCGTCCGGACTGCATGCTCCCCAATCGCCGGTATGGGCGAGATATTGTCGAAAATTACGCTTGCTCGCGCACTTGCTCGTGATATGTACGAAGCTCTCGATAGCAAACTCGACCGCGGCATTCTCGCATGATTGGGCGCCGGTTCGACCCAATCATGCGACAGCTGGGATCGCACACCTCGAGCACACGCTCATGCCAAGCTACACCATTACTGGTCGCGTACTCACCCCCAATGGCACACCCATCCACCTGGCCAGCATCCAGATCTGGGAGAGAGCATCACTGACCAGCGATGTCTCGAAAGCAACGGCCCAGACCGATTCGTCGGGAACGTTCGTCGCCGGCTGGACGCAAACCGGCACTCCGGCCACGCCCTGGGACATCTTCGTCCGCGCCACATATGGCGGCGAGTCCGTCGATTCGGCGCTGATCAGCGATCCTACGGAGGCTCCGATCCGCGTCGACTTGGTGCTCGGCAGCGGGCGCTATCGTGGCTCGAGCGAATGGGACCGGGTCACGGCAGCTCTTTCGCCGCACGTCGGCAGCACCGTCGGCGTCGAGACCATTGGCGCGGACCGGCTCGAGTGGCTCGCCCGTCGCACGGACGTGTTTCCAACCCACTTGGCATTCTATGTCCAGGCACATCGGCTAGCCGACGCTCGCACGGTTCAGGCCTCCACCTGCTACGCATTTCTTCGTACGGGTCTGCCCGCAGATATGCCTGGAATCCTGCGTGCAGGCGAGAACGCCTGGGCCGCAGCCCTTCGCAACGCCTGGGCTCGACGGATCATCCCGCTGCCCGGCACCGGTACGCCCAGCGAGATCGAAGCCGAGATCCAGCAGGAGATCGAGGCCATGCGCGAGCTGATCGTCGAGGCCGCGCTGGCTCAGCCCACCAACTCGCTCACTCCTCGATCGTTCTTCGATACCGTCGGCTTGAGCCAGGCCGACCAGCAAGAGTTCATGCAGATGTGGCTCGGCCGCGAGGGCACGGTCGCGGACTTTTGGCAGGACGTCCGGGACTCTTCGACGCTCGGAGTCTCGAAAGCCGCTGCGTTTCAGTTTGCCATTCAGGGCGCCGTGGTAGTGGGCTACCACCCGCCCACGCTCGCGGCACTGCAGGCGGAGAGCGTCGCCTCGATCGCTGCGACGGCCGCGTGGGACTTCGCGGCGTGGGACGATCTGCTCGTCACGCATACGATTACCGCGCCCGACGATGTGCCGGGCGATAACCCGACGCAAAAACGGCAGAACTACGCCCGAATCCTCGAGCGGGCAATTGAGGACGCCTATTCGACGGCCAGCGCTCGTCATCGAATCGCCGCCGACGAGGCGCTGACCGCCGCTCCGCCCCGGACCAGCGAGCTGGTCGACTTCTTCGACGCGAACCCTGGATTCGATCTGCTCGAGACCAACATCGATCGTTGGGTCGCCGCCAACCCGAGCGCCTTCTCGGGAGCCAGCGATCCCGCCTTGGCGCGAGAGAACCTCGAGATCGTCCAGCGAGTCTATCGGCTGACTCCACGCATCGGCCGCTACGCGACCGCCAAGACCTTGCTCGAGCAGGGCATTCGCTCGGCTTCGGATGTGGTCGCGTTCACTCGCGACGAGTTCGTCGACGAGTTCAGCTCGCACTTCGGCAGCGAGCACCACGACCCCGAAGCCCTCGCCGGGCGCGTGTGGGACCGCAGCGCCCGCATCTCGGGTAGCGCTCAGGCGATGGCCTCGTACCTCGCGCTCGCGCGCACCGGCGCCGAGTTCCAGCCGCTCTCCGGTCTTGGCGAGTGGGACTTCGAGAACGCTGGCAACGGCCTCGGCGGGCTCGCGGACATCCTCGGTAACCTCGATTACTGCGCCTGCTCGCAGTGCCGCTCGGTGTTCAGCCCGGCCGCGTATCTGGCGGACCTGCTCCACTTCCTCGCCAAGCGGCCGACCAGCCTCGGTAACGCGCTCACCGTGCTCCGGCAGCGGCGGCCGGATCTCGAGCACATCCTGCTCGACTGCGACAACACCAACACGGTCCTCCCCTACATCGATCTCGTCAACGAGCTGCTCGAGCGGGTCTTTGCAGGCGCTCTCGATGGGACCTCGTACCAGACCACGTGGTCGGCCGACGAGCTGCGCCTGCGGCCCGAGCACAAGAACGCGGCGGTCTACGAGGGGACGGTGCCGGGGCTGGCCAAGCAGATCACCGAATTGGTGCATCCCTGGGTGCTGCCCTTCCATCTACCCGAGCTCGAGGCCCGCAAGCTGCTCGAGCACATGGGGGTTCCGCGTCATCACCTCATGAGGCTGCTCGTCGACCCGGACCCGGTCACGCCGACCGATGATGCGATCACGGCCGAAGCGCTCGGCATGAGCAGCGGCGAGCACTCGATCATCGCCGGCACCTATTCCGGCAACGCATCCAGCGACGATCGCGAGTTCTACGGCTTCTCGGCAGGCACGCAGACCGACGCGTGGGTCTCGGTGCTCAACGGGTTCCACGAGGAAGCTGGCAGCATTCGGCACCTCTTGCTGCGGGGCGACTACACCCTCGACGAGCTACGCGAGCTGCTCGGCTTCACGTTCATCGATCCCAACCACTACGTCGGGACCGGCATCACCATCAACTGGGACGAGAGCTGCAGCCTCGACGCCGCAACGATTAGCAACATCGACGCCGCGGCGCTCGATCGTCTGCACCGCTTCACCCGCTTGCAGCGACGCACCGGCATCCCCGGGCGAATGCTCAACGTGCTGATCGAGGAGGTCGGTGGCGGCGTGCTCGATGCGGCATTCCTCGCCAAGCTCGTCGACATTCGCACCTTGCAGCAGCGCACCGGATTGGCCTTCGACGAGCTCGCCACCTGGTGGGCCACGCGGATCGACGCGCGCCGCTATGACAGCGGCAGCCCCTCGCTCTATCACCGACGATTCCTACCCGACAGCGGCACCGCGCCCGCTGGTTATCAGCCGGTCAACGATCGCGGCGACGAGCTCGACGGTGAGCAGGATCCCGCGGTAGCGATCACGGCCGCGGAGCTACCGACGCTCTTGGCTGCGGCACGGCTCAGCGAGGCCGACTACGACCGGCTGCGTCCCAGCTTCGCCAGTGACGAGTTCACGTTCGCCAACCTCACGGCTGTGTTCCGGGCTGCATCGCTCGCTCGCGCTGCACGGCTCAGCGTCGCCGACCTCGTCACGGCGCGGGCCCTGACCGGCATCAATCCCTTCACCAGCCCCGCGACGGCGCTCGCGTTCTTCGATGCGCTCGATGGGATTCGTCAGTCGGGCTTCACGATCGCCGAGCTGGATTGGCTGCTTCGTCACGAAGGTGCCGCGCTCATCGATGAGGCCACGATCGCGCGTACGCTGACCAGCTTGGCGCGTGGCCTGACCACGATCGAGGCCGAGGTCGCCCAGCTCGTGGATCCCGACGGCAGCGCCGTCAGCACCAACCTCGCAACCGTCGTCAGCAATCTCGTCACCGCGACGGAGATCGTCGATGGTACGAGCGAGCTGAGCGAAGCTGCGCAGGGCGAGTTCATCGACGACGAATTCATCAGCTTCGTCGATCCGGATCTGGCCAAGGCAGCCCTGGTGACCAGTGGAGGCAGTCTGACCGATGTCGCCGAGCGCCGCACGTGGGTGCTGCGGGCGTTCGTGGGCCAGCGGCGCAAGCGGGCGCTGCTCGTCGACACCGCGGCTGCAGCCTTCCAGCTCGAAGCCAGCGTCACCGAGGCCCTGCTCTACGGTCTTCTGCATCAACCGGGCACCAGCGATGCGCTCGCGGAGACCTTCTCGACCAGCTTTGCGACCGAAGCCGAGATCGCGGCCGAGGCCGGGTTGACCCCTGCCACGCATCCCAATCAATTCGCCGGATGGCTGCGCCTCGCCAAGGCTTCGATGTTCGCGCGCCGACACCGAATCCGCGCGTCGCAGCTATCGTGGTACTCCGGTCACCTGTCGGGCGGTTGGCTCGATCTCGACGCGCTCCCGCTCAGCGAAGTCGATACCGATGCCAGCTTCGCGGCTTGGGATCGCCTGCGTCAAGCCCTCGATCTGCGCGCGCTCTTCGAGGACGACGAGCTCGGTCATCGTGCATTGGCCGAGGCCGAGACCTTCGAAGACGGTCTCGCGCTACTCGCCGAGCAGACCGGCTGGGCGATCGACGAGCTCCAGCTCCTCACCAATCAGTTCGCCTGGACCAGCACCAGCGTGTTCAACGACGAATACGCGCTCACCCGCCTGCGCACGCTCGCCCGCGCCGGCGAGCGGCTCGGCGTTGGTCTCGACGTCCTGTGGACGTGGGTGCACGGGTCGATGACGCTGGCCAAGGCCGCCGAGATCGAATCCGTCGCCCGGGCCAAATACGGCGAAGAGCGCTGGCCGGCCATCGTTACCCCGCACCGCGACAGCCTCCGCGAGCAGCAGCGCGACGCCCTGGTCGCCGCCGTGATCGCAACCAACGAAGATCTGCAAACCCGCGAGCAGATCTTCGATCACCTGCTGATCGACGTGGAGATGGGCCACTGCATGCTCACCACGCGAATCGTGCAAGCGAGCGCGTCCGTGCAGATGTTCGTGCACCGCGTGCTCTTGCAGCTCGAGCCCGACGTCGAGTTCAAGCCCGGGGCCGCCCACGCGTGGACCTGGATGAAGAACTATCGCGTGTGGGAGGCCAATCGCAAGGTCTTCCTCTACCCAGAGAACTGGCTCGAGCCGGAGCTGCGCCGCGACAAGACGCCCGAGTTCGAGCAGCTCGAGAACACGCTCATGCAGGACACCCTCGACGACGCCAAGGTCGAGCGCGCCGTCGCGGGCTACCTCGCCGGCCTCGACCGCGTCGCCAACCTCGAGATCGTCGCCGTCTACGCGAAGAACATGTTCAGTCGGGTCTGGCTGCTGGGTCGCTCGCAGAGCCCACCGCGGACATGGTTCCTGCGCAAGCGCGAGCCTCGCGAGCACTGGAGCCCGTGGGAGGAGCTGCCGCTGCAGATCGACAGCGACAACGTCGTGCTCATCGAGCGCAAGGGGAGGGTCTTGCTGTTCTGGCTGACGGTGCAGGAGACGAGCGTCAGCCAACAGTCGGGCCTCGCCGAAGACGAGTACGAGAACCGGCGGGCCGCCCAGTTGGCGATCACCTGGGCCGAGCGCGATGATCGGGGGTGGGGTCAAACTGCGATGTCGCAGCGGACCAAGCCTCTGCTCACGCTCGACGAGTCAGAGCCGGACACCTACTTGCTGCGCGCGTGGGTGTACGACGACGAGGTCTACCTGACCGCCTACCGCAGTCTCTTGCACGGCAAGGTGCAGCCTTGGGCGCAGTTCCGTTACGACGTCGTCTCGCGGCATGTGCTGCGTATCGGGTGCGACTTCGACGCTGAGGACTATCCGAACCACCTCGATGATAGCGGTGCGCTGCTCGATTCGCGTTGGATCGGCATGCAAGCCGACTATCGAATCGAGGGGCAGCGCTTCGCCAAGATTCGGCTCAACGACGGCAACGGCGGGGGCGACATCCCGCGCCTGGGCATCGAGCAAGACCTCGAGGCCGACGCGAGCACCGAGTTCGTCCAGGGCCCCTACGACGCGATGCTCTTTCATCGCGCTCCTGCGGTGGGCTATCGCACGCTGCTCCACCAGAGCGATCTGTGGACCTTGGATTCCGGTACGCGTTTTTCTCCGGTCGTCTATGATGATCGGCAACGCAAGTACCTGCTCGAGCCCCGCGATGGCTACATCGACGCCAGCGACGACGGCGACGACGTCTCGCCCGAGCGCCTCGGCTCCGTCGACGTCAAGCGGTATTACCCGTGCCGCTCCACGGCGACATCCTCGTTCCGCCCGAGCGTGCGGATGGCGGAGGCTCAACGACGGCGCGACGGGCTCAGCTCACCGGCAGTCTGGGTAGGTGGTATCCCCGGTCTGAACGTGACGCTGGGTAGCCTCGAGGGGATCGGTAAGTTCGCGGTCGAGGCCGTCAACGCACAGACCATTTACAAGCAGGCCCACAATACGATGGGGGCCAACACCAATACCATCCAGGACTACAACCAGGGGTTCGAGCTCCCGCCAGGCGCCGTGCGGGTAAGGATGAGCCCGCTCTATCATCCCTTCGCCCGTGACATGGTCGAGACCGTGGCGCTCGACGGCGTCGATGCGCTCTATCGGCCCGCGGAAGAGAGCTCGCTGTTTCGGCAGGCGACTACCGCCTATCCGATGAGCGCGTCGGGGCTCGATCTCGACCAGGACATCCTCTCCGGCAAGGCCCCGGTCGAGCAGTACGACTTCGACTTTGCCAGCCCCTACGGAATCTACAACTGGGAGGTGTTCTACTACGTGCCCATGTTGATCGCCGACAAGCTCCGGAGCGATCAACGCTGGGCCGAGGCGCAGCGCTGGTATCACACGATGTTCGATCCGATCGAGACGGTCGAGCTTCCGGACGAGACCACCGCGTCGAAGTTCTGGCGCATCAAGCCCTTCGTCGACCAGGCCCAAAACCTCGCGAAGAATCAGATCCAGGCCATGCTCGGCATCGGGGTCACCCCGGCAGAGCAGACGGCCGCGATCGCCGACTTCGAGGCCCAGGTCTCCGTCTGGCGGGAAAATCCCTTCGATCCTCACGCGGTCGCTCGCGTGCGCCCCGGCGTGTATCAGCGTGCGCTGCTGCGCAACTACTTCGACAACCTGATCGAGTGGGCCGACCACCTGTTCCGGCAGGACACGCTCGAGTCGATCAACGAGGCCACCATCCTCTACGTGCTGGTCTCGCAGCTGCTCGGTCCGCGGCCGCAGGAGGTTCCCGGTCCGGAGGGCTCGCCCAAGAGCTATGCGCAGCTCGCCGCCGACGGCCTCGACGCGTTCAGCAAC
>CBFGLP010000767.1:0-3695 GCA_965649595.1 uncultured Myxococcales bacterium
CCGTAAGTCGAGAAGCGGAAGCCCTTGCGGTAGTCGAACCGATCGACCGCCTTCAGCAGACCGATGTTGCCCTCCTGGATCAGGTCCTGAAGGGGCATGCGACCGTGGTTGAAGCGGCGGGCGATCGACACGACCAAGCGCAGGTTGGCCTTGACGAACGCGTTCTTGGCCACGCGCAGGGCGTGCCCGGCCGTCCGAATGCGCTCGGCGTAGGCCGAGAAGGGCTTGCTGCCCTCGCGCGGCGGCTTGATCGCCATCGTCAGACCGTGGGTGTGACCCGCATCGATCGTGTTGATGTCGGCGGCGATCATGTCCGCCACGACCATGTCCGTGTCGGCGTCGAGCAGCCGGTCGACGAGCGCCTCGACGGAGCGATCGAACTCGTCCTTGTGCGCCCGAGTCTCGCGGTCCCTCAGGTTCCGCGAGGCCTGCCGCAGCGCGCGAAGCTCTGCAGCCGGGACCTCGTCCGCGTCGATCCGCGTCTCGAGCAGCGCGACGATCCCGTCGACGAAGGGCGGGTAAGCGAGCAGCGCCTTCCAGTACTCCTTGCGGAGGTTGAAGATCTTGGTCGCAGCCGCCAGCTCCTCGTCGGCCGACATCACGTCGAGCTCAGCCATCTCGCGGAAGTAGGTGCTGAGGAAGTTCGGGCCGTCCGAGTCGTCGCCAGAACCGGCCGAGGGAGCGCTACGACGAGCGCCCTTCGGCCAGGTCTTGCTCCGCGACGAACGTGCGAGCTGGGGAGGTGCTCCGCGGGTGACCTTGCGACGTGCCATGATTCTTCCTCATTTCCAGCGCAATTAGCGCCAACTGCATTAGGGACGGGACGGACGCCCGCCCATCGAGGACGAGCCTCGAAGGGGTGATCGAGATTCAGCCCCCATGGGGCTGACGACGACGAGCTCGGAGCTGGGCTCCAATGTCAGCGATACCGATTCGCTGCTCGATTTATGCCGCCTGTCGTTCGCGGCCTTCGCCATGCTTGCCTGAACGACCCGCGGGCCTTTCGGTCGCGGACGACCGACTCGTAGACGCATCAACGCTCGAGTGTGTTCGGACTTCCGTGGTAGCCCAACGACTTGGGCTGTGCTTGACTGACAGAAGCGATTCGGCCCACGGTGAGTCGGTCGATGTGGGCCAGCGTGGGGTAACCACTCGAGCCCGTCCACGCTGAGATGTCTTGCGAGTGCCGTGCCAGGCGAGCGCACGGCTCGGGAGAGGTGGTCTCCCATCGAAGGTTTCGCCAGTGGCCGCCGGAGTGACCAGCTACGGATCGGCTGCCTAGGTCGTTCTACGGGTCATCCCAGCGCTGTTCCGCAGCGTGCGCGCAAGTCGACGAACGCCCTGACCTTGTCATGGGCAACGTGGACCACGCGGGTATTTCGACACAGCTCGTCGCGTTCGTGCGACAGCACTGTCAGCTCCCGCGAGGCTACGGCTACAACAGCAGCCAGGCGATGCGTCCGCCCCGAGCGGATCATCTTAGTCAGCCCTCGAGCCGAACCGCCAACACCGAGCCTACGACGTGGGGAGAGGTGGGCTCATGCCTTGCGTTCGGCGACGATCCAGATCTCTGGCGAGGCTGCCCCGTAGAAGCGGTTTCGCGTCTCGCGGTGGCCGGACACCTCGACGACGCGCATGCCCATCTGCGAGAGGGTCTTGCCGAGATCGTGCACCGTGAAGGCGCGGATGAACATGTAGTGCTCGTACTGCCGACCGTCGTCGAAGATGATCGTGCGGTGCACGCGTAGGCGGTTGGCGAAGAAGTTCATCTCGGCCTCGTCGAGCACCATGCAGCGACGGCCCTGCCACCAGCTGCGCGCGGGCAGCTGCGGGGCGACGAAGTCGCGGTTGAACACGTGCAGCAGGAGCCGTCCGCCAGGCGCAAGACGGCCGATCATCTCCTCGAGGCAGAGGCGGTTCTGCTCTTCTTCGAAGTAGCCGAAGGTCGAACCGATGCAAATGACGGCGTCGTACTCGCGATCGCGGGGCAAGCGACGCATGTCCCCATGGAGGAACTGGACCTGCTCGTCATCGATCCCGATCTGCTCCTTGTTCTGAGCAGCGGCGAGCAGGAGCGCGAGCGAGTTGTCGAGGCCGGTGACGCGATAACCCAAGCGGGCGAGCTCGAGCGCGTGCCGGCCGTCGCCACAGCCGACGTCGAGCATCGATGCTCCCTCGCGTTGGCCGAGCTGTGCGTGAATGAATTCGGCGTCGCGCTTGGCGGTCTCTTCCCAGCTCGGTGGATAGAGGAAGAGGTAGTGCTCGGAGAACACGTCGTCGTACCACGCCTTGCGACGCTTCTCCGCCGGTTGAGCGGTCGGCGGCGGCGAGGGTGGACGGGCATCGGGGGCATCGCTCTGGGGTGATGCAGGTGGTGATGCAGGTGGCGATGCAGGTCGCGTCGACGGAGGTGGCGCCGACGGAGTCACGGCTGCTTCGGCGTCGAGCTCCTCGACCAGCTCGTCGTCGAGCTCGACCTCGTCCGAGTCGAGGCTCTCTGCAACATCGGCGTCGATTGGCTCGGAGTCGTCGAGATCGTGTGTCGCGGCCGCTTCGGCTTCCGCTCGCGGGATGGCTTCGGCCTCGGCCCGCGCCGTGGCTTCGGCTCGCGCTGCGGCCTCGGCTTCGGCCGCCTCTGCCTCGAGCTCCTCGAGCGAGACGACCTGCGTGTCCTCCTCGTCCGGCGATGGCGGCTCGGCTAGAGGCTCGTCGTCCTCCGCGCGGGTGAGCAGCGGAATGAAGACCTCGCTGACCGAGATGCCGGAGCCCGACTCGTCATCGGCCGGCTGAGGCACCACGAAGGGCTGGGCCTCGGCGGGTTGCTCGACGAGCCTGTCTTCATCGGGCTCGATGGGCGTCGGCTCGACCGCCGTGTCCTCGTCTTCGGGCACGATCTCGAGCTCGGCGGTGTCGACCCGATCTACCGGCTCGGGAGCGAGCGCGAGCATCGGCTCGGCGGCGCCCGAGTCATCGACGACGACGCCGTCGTCATCGACGCCGTCATCGTCGTAGACCGACTCGGCGACGCTGCCGGACGGCGCCCTCGGCTGGACCATCGGCGCGGCATCCTCGGCCAAGGGCGATTCGGACTCCTGCGCCGCGAGCTCCCGTGCCCGCATCCGGGCGATGTCCTCGGGTCCCGGCTGCGGCATCGGAGCAATGACGGTGTCGCCGGTGCGAACTGGCGCCTCGTGGACGTCGGCCTCCTCGACCTCCTCGATCGCGTCGACCTCTTCGACCTCCTCGATCGCGTCGACGGGCTCGTCCTCGTCATAGCTAGCGATTGGGAAGGGTTGTGCGTGGGTCCGAGCGAGCTCGTCGCCAGGCGCCAGCTCGGAGCTCGACTCGTCGCCTCCGGCACGAAAATCCGACTCCACTGCATCGGCACGACGCAGCGACGGGATCACGATCTCGGGCTCGAATGCCCCAGTCGCCGCTCCGCTGGCGAGGACGGTCGGCCCAGGATCGGGAGCAGGCGCAGGAGCCGAGGGCTCGCGGCGCAGGCTCGGGATCACGATCTCGCCCGCCGCAGCTTGGGCTTGTGGCTGCGGCGCCGTGGTGCGCCGCAGGTTCGGAATCACGATCTCACCGGAGGCCGACGCAGCAGATGGAGCGGACTCGCGGCGCAAGCTGGTGGGGATCACGATCGCCGGCTCGTCCGCTTCGCTGGGCGAGCCGTCCTCGCCAGCGGAGCG
>CBFGLP010000768.1:0-3818 GCA_965649595.1 uncultured Myxococcales bacterium
CGCGACCGTCGACAAGCTGACGATCAGCTTCTCGACGCTCGAGCGCCACGCCCCCGACGTGCTCGAGCGCGACGGCGTCGCAACCACGATCCCCTCCTACGAGGCGATCGACTACTACCACCGCACGGTCGGCGAGCTCGACGAGCTCGACACCGAAGAGGCCGCCAACGACCAGGGCGAGCCCGAGGGCGAGCTGGTCGTTCCCCGCCGGCGTGGCCGGGTCCCGCAGCCGCCCACGCCGGAGCTGCGGCGCGAGCTCGAGGAGGCGGTGTTCAACGAAGGCCAACCAGTCGGCGAGCTGCGCAAGCGCTTCGACCCGGTGTTCTTCCCCAAGCCGCGCGGCGCCGAGGACCTCGACCGGATCCGCAAGGCCAGCGCCGTCGCCCGCAAGCTCGCCGAGCTGGTCGTCGAGATCCCCGGGCTGCCGGAGAAGCAGGTCCGCCAGCTCGAGGCCCAGCTCGGCAAGCTCCGCGAGACCCTCGACGACCTCGCCGAGCCGCTCAAGGAGAAGGTCGCGACCGCCGTGGCCCGAGCCGACAAGAAGGCGATGCGAGCCCGCGAAGCGATGCTCGAGGTGGTCGCTAACGACGAGCCCGCAGCGAAGGCGGCCGGCGAATCACGACGCGACGCCGCCCCCCGCAAGCGCAAGCGCGGGGCCGAAGGTTGATGGGCGCGCTCGACCGGGCTCGCTCGGTCGAGCGCACCCATTACAATCTCGGCTAGTGACGAGCCTCGCTCACCTCCGGGCCCGGATCGCCGATGCCATCACGGGCTGGCGGCAATCGCTCTTGCCCGCCGAGCCGGAGTACGACCCCCCGCCTGCGCGCAAGCTCTGGCTGCTCGCGGTCTACACGATCCGGCGCTGGTTGATCGGTGATCGCTGCTCGGTGCTGGCCGCCAGCTTGACCGTCCAGACCCTGCTCTCGGTCGTGCCCACGATCGGCGTGCTGCTCTTCTTCATCGGCCTGCTCGATCCGGCGTTCGGGACCGAGTTCGTCAGCCAGATCTCCCACGCGCTCGCGCCCGACTCGAGCCGGGCCGAAGAGATGGCCGGAGCGCTGGTCGAGCTGGCGACCAACGTGCGGATCGAGGAGCTCGGTCGCTGGGGCCTGATCGTCGTCATCGTCCTCGCGTTCATGCTGTTCTCGACGCTGGAGCACACGATCAACGAGATCTGGCGAGTCAGCCGCAAGCGCAACCTGATCTCCAAGTTCACGATGTTCTATACGCTGGCCAGCCTCGGCCCGATCGTCGTGTTCTATAGCCTCGCGCAGCCGCTCTTGGCCGAGGTCGCGGCCTGGGTCGTCACGCCCTTGGTCACCAGCAGCGTCGGCTTGACCCTGCTCTATCGCTTCTTGCCCAACCAGACCGTGCGCTGGTGGGCGGCGATGTTCGGCGGGCTGGTCGCGGCGATCCTGTTCGAGGTCGGCAAGTTTGGCTTCGGTCGCTACCTCTCGTTGATCGCGATGAGCACCTACGAGGGCCTCTATGGCTCGCTCGCGATCATGCCGGTGTTCGTGGTCTGGGCCTACTTCAGCTGGATGATCGTCCTGCTCGGCGCCGAGGTGACCTTCGTGGTCCACAACGCCGGCGCGGCCGCCAGCGCGGGCTACATGCTGCCCTCGCAGGTCGAGAAGACCCTGCTCGGCTCGCCCGGCCGAGTCGCCGCGCGCTTGCTGCTGGCGATCGCCGAGCACCAGCACCGCAACGCCGAGTCGACGAGCCCGAGCCACCCGAGCCACCCCGCACGCAGCCCCGGCCTCACGCTCGAAGAGATCGACGCACGCTTCGACGTCCCGCTGAGCCTGATCCACCTGATCCTCGATCAGCTCGAAGAGACCGGCTTCGTCTGCACGCTGAACAACGACAAGGGCTACGTGGTCGCGCGTCCCTTCGAGCACGTCATGATCGCCGAGGTGCTCGAGCTCTTCGACGGCAAAGATCGAAGCGTCGACACGCTCGATCAGCTCTTCGCCGAGCTCGACGAGCACCAACGCCAGCGGCTTGGAGAGCTGACCCTGCGTGACTGTGTCGAGCGAGAGATCGAACGAATCGAGCGAGCCAGCGCAGCGGGCGAGCCAGCGCCGGCGATCTCCGCGACAGTCGAGACGCGCCCGGCTCAGCCGCGCGCGGCGGACTCGGCTGGATCAGCCGCGCGCGGCTGATTCGATCCACGATGAAAACGAATGCGCACGGTAGACGTGGTCGAATTGCCGCGATCGCATCCACCGTAGGATGGTGTACCGCCACAGTGGGATGTTCTGCCTCTCCCCCCACCACGCGTCGAGGAGGCGGAGCGAGCGGCTGCGTGCGGAGCAGCGGAGATCTCATCCCTCGAGCGGAGTGGCTCGAGCGAGCTGATCCCTCAGTCCCGCGTTGGCGGAGACTGATCCATCGAACCTAATCCATCGAAATCGATCCATCGAATTCGATCCTTCGAAATTTGAATTCCCATCGACGCCCGCGTGACTCGAATGGAACGCAGCCAAGCCGCTCGCATCCGCTTCGATGTGGACGCCTGCGATCGCCAGCTAAGCTGCGCTCATGGCAATGCGATCCCGTGCAGAGCTCGTGACTCTCTTCATGCTGCTTGGCGCCTGCGGCGATCCAACCGGATCCGGCGAAGGAGTCGTGTACGCCGAAGGCGACGAGTCCGCCAGCTCGAACGACGAAATCGGCGACGATGGCAGCGGCGAGGGCAGCTCCGATGGCGTCCCGAGCGATGAAAGCGAGGTATCCTCCGATTCGAATTCGACCGACGAAGGTGAGAGCAATTCGAGCGAGGACGACGCGACCAGCGACACGTCCAGCGACGATTCCAGCGGCGACTCCGACGGAAACTTCGCCTGTGAGGAATTCTCGACAAACGTCGCATTGATCCCTCCCGAGGTGATGTTCCTGCTCGATCGCTCGGGATCGATGCTCGACGAGGGCTTCGATCCAATGGACGACGACAAGACCCGCTGGCACAGCCTCTATGAGGCGGTCGAGTCGGTCGTCGACGAAGACGCCGACAAGATGATTGCATTCGGGGCCAAGACCTTCTCGACCAAGGGGGCTGGCGAGTGCGGCGTCTCGAACGACCCCGACGTGCCGCTGATGCTCAACAACGCCGAGCTGCTGCTGGACACGATCCCCGGTCCCTACGCACAGGTCAGCGGCGGCACCCCGACGCTGCTGGCGCTCGACAAGACGCTCCATTACATGCAGGAGTACGAGAGCCAAGGCGACAAGTTCGTCATCTTGATTACCGACGGTGCGATGGGCTGCACCGAGGACCCCGATGAATCGCTCGACGACGCGGTCGACCTGCTGGAGACCGCCTACATCGACCATGAAATCGTCACCTTCGTCGTCGGCATCGCGCCCGCGGCCCCCGGTGCCATCGAGCAGCTCGAAGAAATGGCGATCGCTGGCGGCGCGCCAAAGGACGGCGACGAGCCTTTCTACCGGGCCGACGACGCCGACCAGCTCGACGCCGCCCTCGCCACGGTCGTCGAGGAGTCGCTCGCAAACAGCTGCACGATCAACCTCGCGCAAGCGCCCGCGTTCCCGACGCTGACGAAGGTGGTGATCGACGGGCAGATCTTCGACTTGATCGAAGACTGCGAGACTCAAGACGGATTCGTCTACACCAACGACGACATGACACAGATCCAGGTTTGCGGGCAAGCGTGCGACTTGCTCGGGGTCACGCAGATGGCCAAGGTCGAGTACTTCTGCGATCCTGGGTGATCGTCAATTGGCGCCTTTGGCTCGCGATAGCGACATTCAGCCCCTCTGAGCTGAATGTCGCTATCCTCCACTCAGCAACGTAG
>CBFGLP010000769.1:0-5602 GCA_965649595.1 uncultured Myxococcales bacterium
GCTGAGTGCACGACGCCTGCGGGGGGCAATAAAAAAAGGGCCCTCGCGTTAGCGAGGGCCCTTGGACATGACCCTGCCGGGAATCGAACCCGGGCTTGCGGCGTGAGAGGCCGCTGTCCTGACCGCTAGACCACAGGGCCATGGCGGTTGAAAAAGTGATCACGCAGAGCGTGGGCGGTCAGGTATCTGGAGGAGTTCGGGGACAAGGACTCGAACCTTGATCGGCGGAACCAGAATCCGCTGTCCTGCCATTAGACGATCCCCGAACAGTGCGAAGGTCTGAGATCTCAGTTTCCGATCATCGCCTAGGGCGGAGCCTGGAGTGCGATGGTTCGAGGGACTGACTTCAGTTCGCGGCAGGAGCCCCGTGCGAGGGCCGACGGAAGATGGACTAGTCGGGGTGGCCTGTCAAGCACGAGATGCTCGCGTGGCGGTCTGAACACGTGAGTCTGCGCGCGCCTTGGGTCGCGCGGACATCGAGGGGTACTCTGCGGCTCCATGCTGCGTCTGCGTCGCTCTTTGGTCTCGCTGACCTCGCTGACCTCGCTCGCTCTCCTGCTGCTCGGCCCGGGCTGCAAGGAGCCAACCACCGAGCAGCCGCCCACTCCGCCCGTCACTGACAAGGACAAGGTCGACGAGCCCGAGCAAGCAGAGGAAGACGAGCTCGTCTTGCGCTTGGATCCGGTCGGCGATCCGGCGCCCTTGCGCGAGTTCGTCGAGGTCGCGAGCGGCAAGCAGGGGGCAGTAGCGAGCGCCGAGGCCAACGCTTCGCTGGTCGGGGTCGACATCTTGAAGAAGGGCGGCAACGCGGTCGATGCAGCGGTCGCCGTCGGCTTCGCGCTCTCGGTCACGCACCCCTCGGCGGGCAACATCGGTGGTGGCGGCTTCATGGTCGTGCGGCTCCCCGACGGCACTGCTCGGGCGGTCGACTACCGCGAGACCGCGCCCGGGGCCGCGACGGCGGACATGTACCTCGATGAGAATGGCGAGCTGACCGATCAGAGCCGCCGTGGACCGCTCGCTGCCGGGATCCCCGGCGACGTCGCCGGGTTCTGGTACGCGCACAAGCAGTGGGGCCGGCTGCCATGGAAGGACGTGGTCGAGCCGGCGGTCGAGCTCGCGCGCGACGGCTGGACGCTCGACGAGCGGCACGCGGCCGACATGGCCTCGGCCAGCGAGAAGATGATCGAGTACGGCTTCGCGGACTCGGCCGCGCTGTTCCGCAAGCCCGACGGGAGCGACTACCTCCCCGGTGACGTGTGGCGGCAGCCGGAGCTCGCGGCCACTCTCCAGCGGATCGCCGACGATGGCCGGATGGGCTTCTACGAGGGCCCCTTCGCCGCGCACATGGTCGCGGAGGTGCAGAAGCTGGGCGGGATCTGGACGGTCGAGGATCTCGCGGGCTACCGCGCGGTCGAGCGCGATCCGCTGCGCTTCGACTACCGCGGGCACGAGATCATCGCGATGCCGCCGCCCTCGGCGGGCGGCGTGGTCCTGCGCCAGATCCTCGCCGCCAGCGAGGCGCTCGACCTGGCCAAGAAGCCCTGGCACTCGGTCGATCAGGTCCACTTCTATGTCGAGATCCTCCGGCGGGCCTACGCCGATCGCAACCTGCTGCTCGGCGATCCCGACTTCGTCAACATCCCGATGGAGACGCTGCTCGACACCAGCTACATCCGCGATCGGATCTCCAGCATCAACCCCAAGAAGGCCACCCCTTCGGACGCGATCGATGCCGGCGTGCCGAGGGGCAAGGAGTCGGAGCAGACGACCCACTTCTCGGTCGTCGACGCCGAGGGCATGGCGGTGGCCAACACCTACACGCTCAACGGCGGGTTCGGGGCCAAGGTCGTGATCCCCGGGACCGGGGTGATCCTCAACAACGAGATGGACGACTTCACGACCAAGGTCGGCGAGCCCAACATGTTCGGGCTGATCCAGGGCGAGCAAAACGCGATCGCCCCGGGCAAGCGGATGCTCAGCAGCATGACCCCGACGATCGTGGTCAAGGACGGCAAGCTCCGCGCGGTGGTCGGCTCGCCGGGCGGACCGACGATCACCACCACGGTCGCGCAGATCATCTTGCAGCTGATCGATTACGGGCTGCCGCTCGAGCAGGCGGTCCGCGAGGATCGGATCCATCACCAGTGGAAGCCCGACACGGTCTGGCACGAGGCCGAGATCGATCCGAAGCTGGCCGAGGGCCTGAAGAAGAAGGGCCACACGCTCGAGACCCGCGGGTGGAAGATCGGCCACGCGAACTGCATCGAGGTCGATCCGAAGACTGGCGAGTACAAAGCGGTCGCGGACGTCGCTCGCGACGGCGGCGCGGCGGCGGCCTACTGAGGGCTTGCGATCAGCGGCCTAGCTCGAGGCCCTCGAAGCGCAGCGGCGGCAGGGCCTTGGGGCCCTTGGTCCGCCAATCGTGGTCGTCGAGCGGCTCGAGCAGCACGTCCTCGAGCTCGATCGCCAAGAGCGGTACTCCCTCGCTCTGAGGGGCGAGCTCGACGACCACTCGCCCTTCGCGGGCCTCGTGGACGGCGTCGATCTTCCAGGGGCGGCCGTTGTCGCGCCCGCAGTGACCCGCGTACACGTTGCTGCCGCTGACCCAGCGCAGCTCGACTCGCTCGTCGGCGAGCTCGTACTCGACCTCGAGCGGCTGCGCCTCGGCGAGGGTCTGCGCGACCAGGCCATCGTCGATCAGCAGGAACAGGCCTTCGCTGCCGTCGGCGCTGGCGGCCACGAAGGTCAGATCGGAGCAGGCAAAGCGTTCGGACAGATCATCGAGCTCGGCGAGCTGCTGCTCGTCGCCGAGCTCGACGGCCGCATCATCGCAGCCAGCCAGCATGAGACCGGCGAGCAGCACCGGCCGAAGCGAGCGAAGGCCAAGCATGCGGTCAGGCTAGTCCGCACGAACCAGCGGGCAAATGTGGTGCAACTTTGCGCAACCCGAGTGTCGGGCAGCGATGTCAGCCTGGTCTGACACGGGACGCATGATGGACATCGATTGGGCTCGACGATCCGACGAGCGAAGCGTCGATCTCATCGCGGCTGCGACAGCGATGTCGTGGGCGATGCCGCGGCCAAACACGCGTCCGCGACGAGCGACCAGTAGCCCACGTCCGGCGCGGTTCGCTCGTCGCGTGAAACCATCACTTGGCCACAGGGCCACGCGCCAAGCGGCTCCGCGTCACTCGATCTCGAAGCGACGGTTGAGCTCGGCACCTCGACGGAGCAGGCGAGCATCGACCTCGTTCACCTCGCCCGCCGCGAGCCGACGGAGCGCGTCGAGCAAGGGATCTTGGTCGATCGCCTCGGCTGGCGTCACGCCGTCGATCTGCACCACGGTATCGCCATTCTTCACGCCCAGCCGCGCGTGCGGGGATCCGGGGCGGATAGCGTAGACCTTGAGCCCCACGGGTTTGCCATCACGCAGGGTGGGGATCCAGCGCGCTCGGAAGCGATCACGCTCGCGCGTCGCGGTGTCCAGCATGGCGGTCAACTTCGCGCGATCGATCGCGCAGCGCTCGGCCGTGTCGCTGCACAGCGCGTCGGAGGATCCAGGCTGCGGCTCGCCGTCGAGATCCAGCGCCGCTCCGCTCGCGCGACCGAAGTCGAGGGCCGGACCGCTCAGCGTGTCGACCCACCTCAAGACCAGCCGGTGTGCTCGGTCCTCGCGCTCGAACACCAGCTCGAGCTCGCCCTTCGTGGCGACGCGCTCCCAGACCTCCATTGCGACCTCGAGCGAGTCGAGCGGGGTGCCGTCGAGGGCGGTCACCTGGTCGCCGTTTCGCAGGCCCAGGCGATCGAAGATGGTTCCCGATCGGATGCCGAACAGCCGATAGCCGTTGCTCTGACCCTGGTCGACTTGGGGGACGATCCGAGCTGCCGTCATGAGCGTGGCCGGGTTGGCCCGCAGCGCGTCGAGCCGCTCTTGCAGGACCTCGCAGATCGCCGAGGGCTGCTCGGGAGGCATGGGCTCGAGCGTACCGGTGCAGCGGATCGCTCCCGCGAAGTCGGTGCTGCGCGCTCGCGGTGACACGCGCGGAGCGATGTCCGTTCGGGGCGACGGACGAGCCCCCCAAAGTGGCAGCTCGGCGCTGCGGATCGTCAGGGTTCGTCGCGTGCCCTCGCGCTCGAGCGTCAGCTCGAACTCGCGTGGCCGCGCGAACGCGATCGCCTCGAGCAGAGCGGGGGAGGCGAGCGGCTGGTCGTCGACCGACACGAGCCGATCGCCCTCGCGCAGGCCGAGCGCATGAGCGGGGCTGTCGATCGCCAGGTGAGCCACGCGAACGCCGGCTTGGCCCTCATCGACGGTCAGCGCCTCGGGGTCGGCCAGCATCGACGCGAACGCCAGCCGGAGCACGAAGTCATCGGCCCGGACCACGTCGCCTTCGACTACGACGGCATCGGTCAGGAGCTCGGCTAGCGCGCGATCCGAGTAGGCGGAAGCGTCCGGCGTCGCTTGCCCATCCACCTTCGGCTCGCTCGGCCCCGGCGAGCAAGCGAGCAGGAGCATGAGCAGCGCATAGGGTGCAGAGCGGAACGCCATGCGCCACTCTAACAACGAGCGCGGCGCTCAGCGGCGATCGTGCTTGGAGCCGCCCAAGCAGGGGGGCGACTCCGGGACCGCCCCTCCACGTTCGGCCCACTGCGTGGGCGTGTACGCCTGGATCGACAGCGCGTGCACACCCCCGCTCAGCTCGTCGGCGAGCGCCGCGTTGACGGCCCGGTGCCGCTCGACCAGCGACTTGCCTTCGAAGGCCGGGCTCACGATAACCGCCTTGAAGTGGCTCTCGGAGCCTGGCGGGACGTTGTGCATCGACGACTCGTCGATCACCTCGAGCAGGTCCGGAGCGAAGCTCAGCACCAGCTTGTCGTGGATCGTGTCGCGCCTGGTCATGCTCGGATCTCGGGGCTACTCGGCCGCGTCGACCGCCCCGGCCTTGGGCTCGGGCAGCGTCGCCGCGATCACCTGAGCGATGTCCAGCACCTCGATGTCCTCGTCCTTGTCGAAGTGCTTCATGCCGTCGGAGATCATCGTCTTGCAGAAGGGGCAGCCGACCGCGACCGCCTCGACGCCAGCGGCGATGATCTCCTTGCTGCGGTTGATGTTGACCCGCTTCTCGGGCTCCTCCTCCATCCACATCCGGCCACCGCCGGCGCCACAGCAGAACCCGTGCTCGCGCCGACGCTCGAGCTCGACGAAGCGGCTCTGGTCACCGACCGCCGCGAGCAGCGACTCGCGCGGGCCGTCGTAGACCTTGTTCCAGCGGCCGAGGTAGCAGGAGTCGTGGTAGGTCAGCTTCTTGGCGAAGGGCGCGTCGACCTTGAGCTTGCCCTCGGCCAGCAGCCTGGCGATCAGGTCGCTGTGGTGGACGACCTCGTAGTCGCCGCCGAACTGCGGGTACTCGTTCTTGATCACGTGGAAGCAGTGCGGGCAGGTCGCGATCACCTTGGTGACCTCGTGCTCGTTCATCGTCTCGACCTGCGCGGCGGCGAGCTCTTGGAACTTGTCCTCGGCCCCGACGCGGCGGAGCGTGTCGCCGGTGCACTTCTCCTGCTTGCCGAGCACCGCGAAGTCGACCCCCGCGGCGTGAAG
>CBFGLP010000770.1:0-8598 GCA_965649595.1 uncultured Myxococcales bacterium
CGATCGCCTCGCCCGGCTGCACGTAGGCTCCGGCATCCACGTCGCGCCGCGCGACCACGCCGGCGAAGGGCGCTCGAATGCCGGTGTCGGCGAGCGTCTCTTCGAGCACGGCGATGCTCGCTTGGGCCTGCTCGGCCTGCGCGGCCGCGCTCGCGCTCGCAGCCTCGCGCAGGCCCAGGTCGGTCTCGAGCGCGTCGAGCTCTTGCTGTGAGCTCGCACCTCGCTCGAGCAGCGCGCGGACCCGCTCGAATTCTCGCTCGGCCGCCTTCTCGGCCACCTCGCCGCTGCGCACGAGGGCTCGCCGCGCACGCAGCTGGGCCCGCAGCTCGCGGAGCTGGCGACGAAGCAGCTCATCATCGAGCTCGGCGACGACTTGGTCGGCCTCGACGCGATCGCCGATGCGCACGTGGACAGCCTCGATCTGCCCAGCGATCCGACTGCCGAGCTCGACCGCGTCACTGAACAGCTCACCCGGATAGCGGCGGCGGACGACCATCGACCCGCGCTCGATCGGGGCCGAGACGACCGCCGCTGCGCCCGGACCCGCGCTCTCTCGCTTGGCGTTGGCTCCGCCTTCGGACGTGCATCCCAGCGGGAGGCCGAGCGATACGAGGCCGAGCACCAACGCGATCTTCAGAGGCCACTCGCGGCGTCCGGGCTTCGTCGGCTCGTCCGGGCCGAAGGGCTTCGAGCGCTCGGCGTTTGGCGCGTGGTCGGGGGCATCCATTGGGGCTTGGGCAGTTACCCATATGGATGCCCTCGATGCAACTCGCCATTAGCCGCGACGGCGTCGCAGACCGAGCATGATCGGCAGCGTAAGAACCCATGCGAGCCCACGCGTACCCATGGGTTGACCAGCGTCGCACGAGCATCCGTCGGTATCGCTCACCGGACCCGCACCGACCTCGTCGGCTCCGTCGCTCTCTTCGGTCGCGCTGTCCGACTCGTCGGACTCGGACTCGCCGCTGTCCGAGTCCTCGCTCGTGCTCTCGTCTCCGCTCTCGTCCGTGTCTGGTGGCACGTCTCCGACCACCAACACCACCGCTTGCGACTCGCCGACGTTCCCCCACCAGTCCTGGGCCCGAGCCGTCAGCGTGTACTCGCCCGTGGTGAACTCCGCGTCGGCGAACTCCCAGGGCCCTTGCTCCTGCCAGGGATCCCGCGTCCGGGTCGCCGCGACGACCCCGTTGACCAAGAGCTCGACCTGCACGACCGCATACCCGCTGCCGTCGTCGGCATCGACCGAAATGTCGAATTGTGTCGGCGAGTCTGGGTATTGGGTGCCGTCCTGCGGATTCGTGATCGCGACATTCGGCGCGACGGCTTCTTGTGGATCGTTCAAACCTGGCCCGCACTGATTCGGCGCCTCTCCCAGCGTATCCGGGCACAGCTGATTCCATTGGCCCACGTCCATCGGCGAGGTCGCGAATCCATTACAAGCGGCGCTCGGGTTCCAGGTCCCGTCCGCGTCGTGGCAAGGCGTGATGTCGATGCCGGTCTCCGCTTCGACCCAGCCGACCATCGAGCTCATCGTCACATAGATCCCGTAGTTTCCGCAGCCCTCTGGCCCGCCCGACAAGATCCCGAACGCCCGCCAGCCGCCGTCGGCCAGCTGAACGTAGCCGGTCCCGCCCGAGTCACCCTCGCAGCTCGAGACCTCCATGGTGCCGGCGAGCACGGTGTCGCCGGCCATATCGCTGGCGATCTCGGTCATGCCCCAGCGCTTGGTCCCGGCGCTGTTCTGATCTGCGTCGGTGAGCTTGCCGAAGCCGACGATCGTCACCGGCGTTCCGAGCACGAGCTCTTCGACCTCGCAGCCCATCAGCGGCGGCGTCGGGGGCAGATCGACCTCCTGCTCGAGCAGGCAATAGGCGTAGTCACTCGGGCCGACCCCGTTGGTGTAGCCGGGGTTGTACTGGCAGTGATCGACGGGCACCTCGAACGTGGGCTGAAACGTGCGCTCGCCGAAGCGGACGGTGTCGGGCGGGCCCCCGATGCTGGGCACGACGCAGTGGGCCGCGGTCAGCACGACCCGCGGGTGCACGAGCGTGCCGCTGCACAGGCCTTGGCCGTTGAAGATCGTGACCGAGGTTGGCCACTGGCAGGCCTGGGCAGTCATGCCGCCTTGGATCGTCGGCGTCGGCTGACCCTCGGGGCTGGCGATCGGTTGTGAGGCGTGAGCGAGGCCAGGGAGGCCGAGCGGGAGCACGAGCGCGAGTCCACGAAGCAGGCGAGACATGGCCGCGATTGTAGGACGAGCTGCCGTCCTCAATCGCGGGAAAACCAAACCCGCAGGATCCCATCGTGGCCACGCGCGAGGACGTCCTCACGGTCGTCGCCATCGAAGTCGCCGACCTCGAGCTTGGCTGCGTCGAACGCTCCATCGAGCTCACCGCGGCAGCTCGGGTCGAGGCCGGCGAACTCGATGAAGCTCGCGGGCGTCGGGCCGAGGTCGATGAGCGCGTGGTTGGTCGTTGCGGCTTGGCCGAGCCGAGCGAAGGCCACCGCGCTCGGCTCGGGTGGGAGCTCGATCCACTGGTTCACCTCGCCTTCGCGGTTATGATGAAACAGGACGCCGCGGTCGATCAGGGAGGCCGTGGCCACGTGGCCTTGCGTTCGCGTCGGGGTCGCGGCGTAGACCATGTGGCTGGTCACTGGTCGCTTCGTCAGCTTCCAGATGCCGCTGTGGATCTCCTCGTAATCGAATCGCCGCCCGCCGAGGAAGTCGCCTTCGTACGAGGTAAGCGTCCGGCGGCACTCGTCCGGCTCGTCGTAGGCCGCGTAGGGGGCCCCGAACACGAAGGGATCGACGTCATCCGCTTGCCAGAGCGGGGCGAACGCTCCGCTGCCGTCACCGAGCTGGACCTGCAGGTGGTCGAGCAGGTCGATGTCCGTGCCCGTCACGAGATCGGGCAGGCCGTCGTAGTCGACGTCGAGGGTCGTGGCTTGCTCGGGCACGTGCAAGGTAGCGACGAAGCCCGCCGACTCCAGCGATCCCGCGGTCGTGAAGATCTCGACGCCCGAGCGGCCAGCGTGGGAGATCAACAATTCCTCGCTGCCATCTCCGTGCACATCGGCGCGGGCGATCGCAACCAGCTGTGCGCCGGGCTCGGTCGGCAGAGTCGCGGCGGCTTCGAAGCCCGTGCCGGTGCTCATCACCCGACTGACCACGCCGGTCTCGAGCAGCGCGATATCGTCGCGACCGTCGGAGTCGAGATCCAGGACCACGAACGAGGCTTCGGGATCACTGGTCACGTGGGCGACGACGAGCTCGAAGTGTGGCGCCTGCTCGCACTGCGGAAGGACCTCGATCCAGGTGCAGGTGCGGTCGTCACACAGCGATCCCGCGGGACATTGAGAGTCCTCGAATTCATCGTAGTAGCAGTAGATCGATCGACACAGGCCCTCGATGCAGAACCGGTTGCCCCACTGATCTCGGCACTCGACGTCCTCGGTGCAAGCGCTGGTTGCGACGCACTCGGACGCATCGCAGTAATGGAGCGGCCCGCAGTCGGCATCGGTCCCGCACTCGGGCTCGCTGATGTCGAGTGACACGGGGGTCGGATCAGCGGGCTCCCAGGCGGGCATGGGGGCGGGCGCAGGTTGCTCGCAGGCGCAGCCCATGCAGGTGCAGGTCCCTCCGACGCAGCGCTCGCCCACGCTGCAGTCCGATTCGGAGGTGCAGGCGACCGGAGGCTCACCGGTGTCGGAGCCTTGCTCGCTGGTATCTCCGAGCTCGGCCTCGTTGGTTGCGTCACCCTCGTCCGCTTCATCGTCGAGCGGCAGGTTGTCGGCGGTGCGTGAGCAGGCGACGCTCGTGCAAGTCAGTCCGAGCAACCACCAGGCTGCTCCACGAGCGAGGGTCTTCGGGGGCACGGCATCGTGTATGGTATCCGCGCGGGGATCCTTCGGCTCCGAGCGGTGCGTCGACGATCGAGACGCTCGAGCTGGACCTCCAAGGTGCGCTATCCGACCACGTGCTGAGCACCACGCTCGATATCGAGCATGGCGAGTGGAGGGCTCTTTTTCCCGGCTCCATGATCCGAACAGGGCCCTCGTGGCACATCGCCTGCGTGCCCTTTCTGCGTCCGACTGATTCTCTCATCCGGTGCCGGGGCAACGGCAAGACAGGGCGACTCGCCGCAGCGGGGATCGTCGTGGGTTTGGGGCTGGCTCCCTCGGTGGCGTCGGCAGGGCCCCCCGAGCTGAGCTCGCCTCCTTCGGGCTTGGTAGGCGGTCAGGTGGCCGAGACCTGCGATTGGCCGACGACGGTGTCGGTTCCGGTGCCCCAGGGGTTGTTCGGGGGCAACTGCACGGGGACGCTAATCCACCCCCGCGTGGTCGTGACCGCAGCCCACTGCATGGGGGTGGTGCCTCCGAGCACGATCCAGTTTGGCGAGAGCCTCGACCCTTCGGCGTTCTCCGTCGCGGTCGAGACCTGCCTCGGCAACCCCGACTACACGAACACCAACACCGGTGGTGCGGGCGACTTCGCGTTTTGCGTGCTCGAGCAGCCGGTCAATCTGCGGATCCCTCCTCCGCTCTTCGGCTGCGAGGTTGACCAGCTCGTCGAAGGATCGCAGGTGACACTCGCGGGCTTCGGTTACAACCCGCCCGACAACCTGATCAAGCACTGGGGTACGGCGCAGGTGCGCCTCGTGACACTCGAGAACATGCTCACCAGCCAGGGCGCGATGACCTGCGTCGGTGACTCGGGCGGCAGCGCATACTTTCAGCTCGCTGACGGGAGCTGGCGGCTGGCTGGGATCCTGTCCGGCGGCGACACGGGCGACGATGGCTGTAGCGTCAACTTTTCGGGGTGGGCGACCGTCCACTCGATGATCCCCTGGCTCGAGCAGGAGAGCGGCATCGACGTGACTCCCTGCCACGACGCGGATGGCACGTGGAATCCAGGCCCCGAGTGCGCGAGCTTTCCAACCTCGATGACCGAGCTCGGCGCATGGGAGGATGGGTGCTCGGACGGATCAGTGCTCGCGCAGCCGGGTAGTTGCGGGCTGCCTTTCGGTGCGGCCGAAGAGGATCTTGCCCCCAACGCGACGATCAGCTCACCGGCCGATTACGCGTGGTTCCCCGAGATCCCCGCGACCTTCGACATCGAGATCCAAGCCGTCGACGGGGAGGGTTTCGGCGTCGAGCGTGTCGAGCTGCTGGTCGACGGGCAGGTCGCGGGGACGCTCGAGCGCGCGCCTTGGGCCACGGGACCATGGACCTTCGAGGGCGCTCAGTTCATTGCAGGCGAGTGGACGCTGATTGCTCGCGCATACGACTATTGGGGCAACGTCGGTGAGTCCGAGCCGGTGAGCGTGTTTGTCGGTGACGAGCCTCCAGAGGATCCAGATACGGAGACGGACACGGGTTCGGAGGACAGCGGCGACGACGAGGTCGGCGCGACGGATGCGGGCCTCGACGACGAGGCAGGTTGCTCGTGCAACGCGTCGGCACGTGGCGGCACGTCGCTCGCTTGGCTGGCAGTGCTCCTCGCTTTCGGATGGGTGCGTCCGGGTCGGCGCGTCGGCGCGAGTTCATGACCTCGGCGTGACGTGGGGCGCTTTCGACCGACATCGGTCTCATGCGACCATTCGCCCATGTACCGCGCCCGCCTAGCGATGCTCTCCACCGTTCTGCTGCTCGCCTGCAAGGGAGGCGAGGGCGGGGGAGCGGACGAAGTCGGAACCGAGACAATCGGTGAGGGTGAGGGCTCCGAGACCGCCGACGAGGGCGAGAGCTCCGAGAGCGCCAGCGATGGCAGCGAGAGCAGCTCGGACAGCGAGAGCAGCTCGGACGAGACCAACTCGGACAGCGATAGCGGCTCCGACGAGACCAACTCGGACAGCGAGAGCAGCTCCGACGAGAGCGAGACCGCGGACACCGGCGAGACCGCGAGCGAGACCGAAACCGGCGAGACCGGCGAGGAGAACCCGCTGCTGAGCAACCCGAGCTTGTGGTACTCGGTCGAGGATCGCCTGTTCTACATCGAGATCGACGAGAACGACGGCAGCGTGGTCCAGCTCGTGACCAGCACGATCACCACGCCGATGATCGACGGGCAGAACGGCATCACGATGCTCGATGATGGCTCGCTGCTGCTCTCGCGCGAGAGCGCCGGCGCGACCGAGATCTATCACATCCCCGAGCCGCCGACCGAGCCGAGCATGATCGAGGCGACCGTGCTCGGGGTCGTCCCGGATCAGCTGCGCATCGAGGCGCTCTACACCGACTGCCAGGGGCTCGTGTACCTGATGGACACCGGCACGCATGTCAGCAGCGCCGAAGGCAACCGGCTGATCCGCTTCACCGGTGACTATCTGGCCGGCGACCTCGACTACGAGGTCATCACCGATCTCGGTATGTCGATGGTCGCCGACATCGATGATATGGGGCCGGGCATCGACGCGATGGGGGCGATCACCGATGGTCAGGGCTTCGCGATCGACTCGGGCACCGTCTACGACTTCGACTACCTGACCGGGACCGGAACGGTCATGGGGCCGGGCGGTACCTGGGGGATCCATGCGCTCGGCGGGCCGCTGTTCGCCGACGGTGTCGCGCGCCTCTATCTGCTCGACATCGACGCGCAGCTGTTCGAGGCGGATCCCGACGACCTGAGCCTCTCCGAGGTGCTGGTGACCGGGCCGACGCCGGCTGGTGACGCCGAGCCCGGGTGGAGCGGGCTCGCCGGGCCGCTCACGGAGTGCGAGTCGACGCTGCCCGACCCGCAGTAATCGCGCACAGCGTCGCGCTCCATTCGCGCGGCGCCGGCGTGATGGGTTCTCTCCCCGCAGCCGAGCGCGTAGGCTCCACGGCGATGTCCGACGCCCGCGGTGATCTCGAGCTTCGCAGCGATTCGACGCCGACCGGATCGTCAGCCACGAGCGAAGCCGTGGTCGCCGACGCGCCTCCGCTCCCGAGCCCCTTGCCCGCGAGCGCGCTGCGCTGGCGCTGCGATCCGGCCACGCTGGGCTTCTCGAGCACCGCCGAGATCGAGCCGATC
Organism: uncultured Myxococcales bacterium; assembly: GCA_965649595.1. Classification (GTDB taxonomy): domain Bacteria; phylum Myxococcota_A; class Polyangia; order Nannocystales; family Nannocystaceae; genus Plesiocystis. Next base: position 7,013 of record CBFGLP010000770.1, read on the forward strand.
CGCGGTGTCATCGGGCAGGACGAGGCGATCGAGGCGCTCCGCTTCGGGCTCGAGATCGTGGCCGAAGGTCAGAACGTGTACGTCCGCGGCTTGCAGGGCACCGGACGCCTGACCACGGTCCGAAACCTGCTCGAGCAGATCCGGCCCGACACGCCGCCGGCTCCCGATCATCTCTACGTCTTCGATCCCGAGCACCCAGCTCGACCCAAGCTGATTACGGTCGAGCGCGGCCGCGGACAGCTCTTTTGCGAGAAGCTGGCCGAGCTGCGCCAGTTCATCACGAGCGAGCTGGCACCGGCGCTCGAGGGCGAGGTTGTGGCGACGCGTCGCCGCGCGCTCGAGCAAGCCACGATCGAGCAGGTCGAGGTGCTGACCAAGCCGCTCGAAGCCGAGCTGGCCGAGGCTGGGTTGGCGCTGGTGATGCGCGAGGTCGGGGGGTCGACCCAGCCAGTCATCCTGCCCTTGATCGAGGGCAAGCCGGTCCCGCCCGAGCGCTTCGCCGCGCTGATCGAGCAAGGCAAGCTCAGCGAGCAGCAGCTCGGCGAGCTCGAGCAACGCAGCAAGCCGGCGCGGGACAAGGTCGATCAGATCTTTCGAGTGGTCGGCGAGCTGCAACGCAAGCTGCGGACCGAGGTTCGCGAGATGATCCGTGACGAGGCCCAGCGGCTGCTCGCGCAGGAGGTCGCGCCGATCCGTGCGCTGTTCCCCGACCCGAAGATCGCGGCCCACCTCGACGCGCTGATCCACGACGTCGCGCATCATCGCCTGCAGGTGCTCGACAAGGTCGAGGAGTGGATCGACCTCTACGAGGTCAACCCGCTCTCCTGCCATCGCGTCGACGAGCCGCCGCCGGTGGTCGTCGAGTACGCGCCGACGATGCGCGCGCTCTTGGGCACGGCCGACGCCGCCCTGCGGCCCGACGGCAACGAGCAGGCCGATCACATGAGCATTCGCGCGGGCGCGCTGCTGCGGGCCGACGGCGGCGTGCTGGTGATGGAGGTCGCCGAATTGCTCGCGCATCCGGGCGCATGGTCGGCGTTGGTTCGAACCTTGCGCAGCGGTCTGGTCGAGCAGGTGCTGCCGGACGCGCCGATGCTGATGCCGCTGGCGACGCTCAAGCCAGAGCCCGTGCCGGTGCAGATCAAGGTCGTGCTGCTCGGTGACGCAGACATCTATTATTTGCTGGATCAGCTCGACAACGACTTCCCGCACCTCTTCAAGGTATTGGCCGATTTCGACACGGTGATTCCGCGCAATGATCAGAGCGTATCGCTCTATGCTGGGGTGTTCGCGCGAATCGCTGGCGATGAGAGGCTACCTCCGCTCACGGCTGAGGCGATCGCCGAGCTGACCGAGCACGGGGCCCGGATCGCGGCCGAGCGAGACAAGCTGACCGCGCGGCTCGGGCGGCTGTGCGACATTGCCCGAGAGGCCGCGTACCTGGCCCGCAAGCGCGGCGGCGAGCGTCTGCAGGTCGAGGGCGAGGACGTGCGCGAGGCGGTCCGAAGGACCAAGCGGCGCGCGGACGGGCCCGCGCGGCGCTTTCGTGAATTGGTTGCTGACGGGCGCATTCGCGTGAACACGCG
>CBFGLP010000771.1:0-1681 GCA_965649595.1 uncultured Myxococcales bacterium
AGGCCCCCCACAGCGGTCGTGCACTCAGCCATGTACGGCCGCTTCGCGGCCGCGAGGTCGCGCAGCGACCTCGATGGGCTGATTCGGGCTCGCAGCTGTCCATTTGGCCCCCTAAAGGGGGCTCTTTCGCTGTCATCAACCGACTCGGAGCAGTCAGGCCAGAAAAACAAAGAGCGGATGTCGGGTGCGACATCCGCTCTTCTCCACTCGATGAGGGCTAAGAAAGCTCTCGCCGTTCGAACTCGCGGCGGAGCTTGCCGAGCGCGCGCTCTTGCAGCTGGCGGATCCGCTCGCGCGAGAGCGAGTGGCGCTCGCCGAGCTGGCGCAGGGTCATCGGCTCGAAGTCGTCCTCGGCCGCTGCCTCGCCGCCATCGATGCCGTAGCGGCGACGAAGGATGTCCAGCTCGATCGGCTGCAGCTGCGAGAGCGCCTCGTCGAGGTGATCGCTGAGCGTGTCGAGCTCGAGCAGCTCGGCGGGCTCGGGGTTGGCGGTGTCCTCGAGCTTGTCGAGCAGACCGCGGCCGTCATCGTCCCCGATCGGGGCGTCGAGGCTGACCATCGCGTCGAGGGTCAGCTTGCTGAGCTTGCGGACCCGGACCTTGCTGAGGCCGGTCTCCTTGGCCAGCGCCGCGATGTCGGGCTTGTCCCCGGTGCGCGCCTCGATCTCCCGCTGAGCCCGGCGCAAGCGCTGGAGGTCGGCGGACACGTGGGCGGGTAGCCGGACGGTCCGGCCCTTGTTGGCCAGCGCGCGGTTGATCGCGTGCCGTATCCACCAGGTCGCGTAGGTGGAGAAGCGGTAGCCCCGTCGGCCATCGAAGCGGTCGACCGCCTTCATCAAGCCGAGGTTGCCCTCTTGCACGAGGTCTTGCAGGGGCATCAGTCCGTGATCGAAGCGCCGGGCGATCGTCACGACCAGCCGGAGGTTGGCCTTGACGAACTTGTTCTTGGAGAAGCGCAGGGCCGAGTTGGCGCTGCGGACTCGCTGCAGGTAGCGGGCGAAGGGCCCGCTGCCCTTGGGCGGATAGGTGACCTGCAGCGCGACGCCCTCTCGCCGCTGGGCGTCGATGGCCTCGAGATCCGCGGCGATCCGATCGGAGACGGTGCCGTCGAGATCGACCTCGGCCATCGCCGACGCGAGCGCGGCCTGAGCGGCATGGAAGGCCTCGCGGTTGACCTTGGTCTCACGGTCACGGTAGGCCCGCGACGCCCGGGCGGCCTCCTCGAGCTCGGCCCGCGGGATGCTCTCGATCCCCTCGGCCACGAGCCCTTGCTCGGTCACGCTCACGATGGCCTCTACGAAGGGCGGGTACGAGAGCAGGGCCTTCCAGTAGAGATTGCGCCGCTCGGCGATCTCGGCCGCCAGCGCGCGCTCCTCCTCGGGCGCCAGCACGTCGACCTTCGACACGTCGCCGAGATAGGCGCCGAGCGGCGTCTCGGCCCTGCGACGACCGCTGCTGGGTCGCTGCGTGCTGGTCGGAGTGTGGGTATTGCGTGGCATGGTCTGTCCTCTCGTGGGTTGTCGGTCGACCCCTCATCGAGCCCGAGCTGAGCCCAAATTGAGCTGAGTAGCGTCCGATCGATGATTGGGTACGATGCTGGAGGTGTCGGTGTTTCGGGCCGCAGCGGGGCTGTGGCCGATGATCCGACCTGGAAAAGGGCTTCGTCGGCCCGTCCGGGCCGA
>CBFGLP010000772.1:0-4520 GCA_965649595.1 uncultured Myxococcales bacterium
GAACGCGACGCTCTCCCAGCTGAGCTACATCCCCGCGGGCGACGGAAGGTAGCCGAACACCCAGGGGCGTGCAAGCGCCAGGTGCCCCGCCCGAGAGAGTCGAGTCACGACCTTCGGCGCGCCCGAAGGCGCAGCACCAGCCCAGCGAGACCGGCGATGGCCGCGGCCGCGAGGATCGCCCAGAGCACGCGCTCGTCGTGGCTGACCAAGATGGCTCGAATCCGGGGCCAGCCGTCTGGCGGAGGGACGGCGAGCGTGAGCAGGGACATCTTCACGGTCTCGTACCAAGACCTCGAGTGTGTGAGAAAGCCCGTCCGGGCCTCAGGGAGATCGAGCGAAGCGTGCCGGAGCGATCGACAAAGCGCCAGCGGCTGGACGTGCTGCTGGTCGAGCGGGAGCTGTGCGAGAGCCGGAGCAAGGCGCAGCGGCTGATCCTCGCCGGCCAAGTGGTCGTCGGCGAGCACACGGTCGACAAGCCGGGCACGCTGGTCGAGAGCGACGCGCCGCTGCGGATCAAGTCGGGCGGGTCCGAGCGCTTCGTGTCCCGAGGTGGCTTGAAGCTGCAGGGCGCGCTCGATGCCTTCGTGCCGCAGGGGCTGGTCGTCGAAGGGCGCGTGTGCATCGACGTGGGCGCGTCGACAGGGGGCTTCACCGACTGCTTGCTGCAAGCGGGCGCGGCCAAGGTGTTCGCGGTCGATGTCGGCTACGGGCAGCTCGCGTGGAAGCTGGCCGCGGATTCGCGGGTGGTCGTGCTCGATCGCCAGAACATCCGCAAGCTGACGCCCGAGCAGATCGGCGAGCCGATCGATCTCGCCGTCGCCGACTGCTCGTTCGTCTCGCTGACCAAGGTGCTGCCTCACCTGCCCCCACTACTCCGAGCGGGGGCTGATCTGGTGCTGCTGGTCAAGCCGCAATTCGAGGTCGGTCCCGCGCGCGTGGGCAAGGGTGGGATCGTGCGCGATGCGGAAGCCCGTGAAGCCGCGCTGGCAAGCGTCGAAGCCAGCGCGCAGCTGCGGGGGTTCTCGATCTGCGGCTCGATCGAGTCGCCGGTGCCCGGACGCGAAGGCAACGTCGAGTGGCTACTGTGGCTGCGCTGGCCGGGCCCGCTCCCCGAGCGGGTGGGCACCGAGCGAACGCAGCCCGAGTAGCCGGATCCGCAGCCGCGAAGTCGTGGCACAATCCGACAGCCCCGGTCATGTACAAGCTGTTCAAGCGCACCCACCACCCCGGCACCTTCGAGGTCCAGATGGCAGGCGCCTGCGATCCGGGACGCGCCCGCGATCACAACGAGGACGCGATCTCGATCCAAGAGGACGACGGGCGAGGCTACTTTCTCGCGCTGGTCTGCGATGGGATGGGTGGCCACAACGCGGGCGAGGTCGCGTCGGCGGTCGCGGTCGAGACGATCTCGAGCTACCTGCGCGAGAACTTCGGGAGCATGAGCAACGAGCTGCTGCTCGAGGCCGCGTTCGCCCGCGCGAGCGATCGCATCGACGAGCAAGCCGAGCTCAACCCCGAGGCGCGTGGCATGGGCTGTACTTGCGTGATGGTGCTGGGCGTGCGCGACCACGTGTGGGTCGCCTGGGCCGGCGACAGCCGGGCGTATCGGGTCCAAAGCGGGGTGATCGATCAGCTGTCCACCGATCACACGGTCGTGCAGGAGCTGGTCGATCAGGCGTTGATCACCCCGGAGCAGGCCGCCAACCACCCCTACCGCGGACGGATCAGCCGCTGCCTCGGCCACGGCAAGAACAAGGGCCAGCCGACGATCCGCGAGTTCAGCTTCCCGGTCGGCACCAACATCATGCTGTGCAGCGACGGCCTCTCGGACGTGCTCGAGGACCACGAGCTGGCGGCGTTGGTCGGACAACGAGACGTCCGCAGCTCGGCCCGGCGCTTGATCGAAGCAGCCAACGGCGCGGGCGGTCCCGACAACATCTCGGCGATCGTCGTCCGCAGGGTCGTGTAGCCGGAACTTTGCGAAGCGCCGCCGAGATCCGGCAGGATCGCTTCGTGCTTGGCCCCCGAGCTGCCGTGAGCGGGTTGGTCACCAGCGCGGTGCTGGTGATCGGGCTGCTCGCGTCGAGCGGTCCCGCCCACGCGGCGGTGCGGGTAGCGGCCTCGCAGACCTGGCTCGAGAGCAACGACGCCGCGGTCGAGGCCCGACGTCGAGCCGGCCGCTGGTCCGAGGCGCTCGGGCTGCGGATGACGCAGGTGCTGTCGAGCGGCCCGGACGATCGCTTTGCCGAGACCGTCGCGGTGTTCGAGCGAGCAGAGCCGCTGCCCGAGGCGGTGCTCGACGACGAGACTCGAGCGCTCGCTCGCATGAGCGAGCTCGTCGGAGCCGTGGTCGGGTTCGATGACCCCGAAGCGCTCGAGCTGCGCACGCTCGACTCGGGCGCCAAGATCGTGTGGGCGCGCTGGATCGTCGATGACCTCGCGTACGAGTGCGTGCTCGCGCCCTCGGGCGAGACGACATCGGTCGTGATCATGGCCGTGCTAGCCGACGAGCTGCCGCGCCAGCGGGCGGCGCTCGATCAGGCGCTCGTCGGGCTCGAGGGCGTCAGCCAGCCGATCGCCGAGTTCTCGCTGCCGGCCTGGCGCTGGGGCTCGCTCGCGCTGTGGCTGATCCTGGCCGCAGGGCTGCACGCCTCGATGCTCGCGTTCGTCGATCGCGAGCGCGACCATCGGCAGGCGGGCCATCGCGCGGCCTTGCTGCTGCTGCCGGTCGTCGTGCTCGGGTGCGTGGCCGCGTGGCTGTGGTTGCGCGGCCAAGAGCCGGCGGTGCTCGCTGCGGGGACCAGCGTGCCCAAGCTGCTCGGGTGGATCGGCGTGTGGGGCCTAGCTGCGGTGGCCGGCTTGTTGCTGGTCGCGTCGCGCTTCGATCGAGGGCTGGTCCGCAGCGCGCCGGCCTCGGGGGCGTTCGCGTCGGGGACCTACTCGACGGCCGACCTGCTCCGCTCGTCGACCACCCGCTCCGGGGTCCGGCGTGGCGCGGGCAAGGGCGGCGCTGGTGCCGGATCTCGAGCGGCTGATCCTCCGGCCGTGGTCGGCTCTGGCTCCGGACAGCGGATCGTCATCGACGACGAAGAGCGGCTGCGGTGAGCTCTGCGCTGATGCAATGGGCGGCTCCAGGGGCCGAGCAGGCTGCGCGAGTGACAGGGACGGCCCGCTTCGTGGCTGCCTCGCGCCTCTCGACGGATCTTCGCCTACACTCCGCGGCGGTGCACGGACGCGAGGGACCACGGTGAGCGAGAGCCCGCGGCTTTGGTCCGTCGCGTTGGTCGGCTCGGTCCTCGCCCACGTCGGCATGGTCCTCGCGCTCGGCTTGATCCCCGAAGGCGAGCCACGACGTGCCGGCGCGGCTCGACGCGACGAGCTGTTCACACCGGGCGCCGTGGTGCCGATCGAGACGACCACCACTCGCGTCGCGCTGCGTCCGATCCCGAGCGAGCGCCCTGCCCTGCCCGCGGCCGAGCCCCCACCGAACGAGCCCGCGATGGCGCCGATCGATCAGCCGCTCTCGTCGAGGCCGGCACCCTCGGGGGTCGATCCGGTCGAGCCGACCGAGGCCGAAGCCGAGCCAACCGATCGGCCGGGCCTCTCGCTCGCGGGTCTACGCGACCAGTCGCTCGGAGCCACCCACACCGGCAAGGTCGTGGTCGCGCCCGGACAGCTCGCGGGCTCGCGCCAGGCCTACGAGAAGTCGGTCGGCGAGCCTGGGATCGGCGAGGGTGGAGTGCAAGGGCCCGCCGCTCCGAGCAGCGGCGGCTCGAAGGATCTCGCGTTCGAGCGCGAGGGCGACAAGCTGATCTATCGCGATCCCGGCGGTCGGTTCACCGCCACGCTCCGCTCCGACGGCCGCGTCGACTTCAAGAACAAGGCCGGCAAGATGAGCTGGACCGACAACGCGATCGGGGATCCCTCCACGATCCTCATGAAGGCCGCCGGCGAGGATCCCTACGCGACCGCCAAGGCCAAGCTGCTCAAGGCGACCTTCGACCTGCGCCTGGGCATGGCGGTCGCGTTCCAAAAGAAGCAGCTCGACAAGCGGCTCACCCGGCTCGAGGGCGAGCTCGACAAGATCTGGACCGACACGAGCCGCGAGCTGCTCGACCGCAAGGAGCTGCTCTTTCAGCGCTGGGACGAGTGCGACGAGCCCGAGGAGCTGCCCGAAGGAGCCACGCACGAGGTCCCGGGCTTCGGCGGTGTCCAGAGCTCCGAGCTCGACGAGGCCCGCCACGACACTGCCACGGCCGCGCGCGACAAGATCGAGAGCTTCATCCGCAAGCACGCCGCCAAGGGCACCCCGGAGGCGTTCTCCGCCGCCGAGCTGGCCGACATGAACAAGCGGCGGATCAGCAAGCAGAAATTCGCTCCTTATGACTGATGTGCGGGAGCCAACGGCAGCGCGGCGTCTGCGGACCGGAGCCGGCGCCTTGACGGTCCACGCCGAAGCGAGTACGACTTCTGCCCCTCGCCGACCTCCGCCCAGGTAGCTCAGTCGGTAGAGCAGGGGA
>CBFGLP010000773.1:0-5945 GCA_965649595.1 uncultured Myxococcales bacterium
CGGCGCGAGGGCGTCCGCTACACCGCGTTGGTGCCCAACCTCCGCGGCCTCGACTCGGCCAGCCGCGCGGGCATGGACGAGGTCGCCATCTTCATGGCGGCCACCCAGACGCACAACAAGAAGAACATCAACAAGACCACCCAGCAGGCGCTCGAGACCTACGCCGAGGTCACCCGCGAGGCGCTCGCTCGCGGGATGAAGGTGCGCGGCTACGTCTCGTGCGTGTTCGGCTGCCCCTACGAGGGCCAGGTCCCCTACGAGAGCGTCGAGTACGTCGGTAAGGCGCTCTTGGACCTCGGGGTCTACGAGCTGAGCCTGGGCGACACGATCGGCGTCGGCACGCCACGCCAGGTTGCCTACGTGCTCCGGCGCTTGCTCGCAAGTGGGCTCGGGCTCGACCAGCTCGCAGTGCACTTTCACGACACGCGCGGGACCGCGTTGGCCAACGTGGCGATCGCGGTGCAGCTGGGGATCCGCACCGTCGACAGCTCGCTCGGCGGGCTCGGTGGCTGCCCCTACGCCCCGGGGGCGTCGGGCAACGTCGCCACCGAGGACGTGGTGTACATGCTCGAGGGCATGGGCATCGAGACGGGCATCGACCTCGACAAGCTGCCGCCGATCTCGGTCGACATCGGTACCAAGCTCGGGCACGAGCTGCCGAGCAAGTACACCAAGGCCCACGTCGGGTTCTGTGCACGTGTCGGCGTGACGGTTTAGGGGCGAGATGGGCGATCCCGTCGCACACTCGAGCTACGCCGAGTACCTCGCCCTCGAGGCGGAGTCCGAGCAGCGGCACGAGTTCATCGACGGCGTCGTGTATGCAATGGCCGGCGGCATCCCCGAGCACTCGCGCTTATCGGTAGCGATCGCGTCGGAGCTCCGCGCTGCGCTAGCCGGGCAAGGCTGCGCCGTCTATGGCAGCGATCTGAAGCTTCGCATCGAGGCCACCAACCGCACGACCTACGCGGATGCCGTCGTCGTGTATGGACCCGAGAGCGTCTCTGCGATCGATCCCAACGCGATCACCAACCCGACGGTGATCGTCGAGGTCCTCTCACCCTCGACCGAGGCATCCGATCGTGGGGACAAGTGGCGGCATTACCAGCGCTTAGCGTCGCTGTGCGAGTACGTGCTGGTCTCGCAGGGCGATCCCTACGTCGAGGTCTTTCGACGCGAGGGCGACGTCTGGGTGCTGCGAACCTTTGTCGCCGGGCAAATGATCGAGCTGGCCTCGCTGGGCAAGCGAGTGTCGGTCGATGCGATCTACAGCGATCCTCGCAGCCTCACTGGCCGCGCTTGAGCGCGGCCAGTATCCGCAGGATCGCCGTGCTGACCGCGTTGCTCAGCTCCTGGATCGAGTGCGGATCGACGGCGTGCGTGGTCCCGTGGGCGAACACGACGAGCGGGATCTTGGGCCCGAGCTTGATCGGCAGCAGCAGGACGTTGCCCTTGAGCCCGCCGAGCGCCTGAGAGAAAGCCTGATCGATCTTGCTGGTCTCGCGCATCGGCCCGAACAGCGGGCGCTCGCGCTCGATCGCTTCGGCGAACATCGACTTGCCGCCGCTCGGGATCCGGACCTGGCGGACCGCCTCGACCATCAGGTCCTCGCCGCGGGCATCGTGGCCGCGCAGCTCGTTGTGGCTGTGCACGAACAGGATCACGCGCTTGAAGCCGGCGCCGAGGAAGTCGAGCAGCACGGTCGTGACCTCGTCGCGGTCGCGGGCTTGGTCGAGCTTGGGCAGGACCTGGGCGAACGCGTCGGGCGAGAGCGGGACGGGATCGCTGTTGAAGCCGCGCAGGGGCGGGTTCCAGGGCGTGTGCGCGCGAGCACGAGCGGCTCGTCGCGGGCCCCGGACAGGCTCGACCAAGCCGGTGTCGTCGACGGTTGGTGGATGCTCCTCTTGGACCTGTGGCGGCGCTTCGGTCGGCACGAGCGTGCGCGTGAGCGGAGCGCTCGGCTCCTGCACGGGAGGCTCGGCCGGCTCGGGCTCGAAGGGCGTCGCGTCGTCGTCGTCGTGGATGCCCGGCAGCGGCGGCGGGGTGGCGGATCGCGGGCGCGGAGCGGGTTCGATCGCCGGCTGGAGGTCGACCTGGGTCGGGATGTCGGCCTCGGGATCGAGCTCGTCGCTCGAGTCGGTGTCACCATCGACGTGCTGGACGTCGCCACCGAGCTCGTCGTCGCTGGGGAACTGCGCGAGCTCTTCAGGCGCGCTCGGGGCTGGGCCGACGGCGGTGTCCTCTTGGCTGGGGCGCAGCGGCAGCGAGGAGCGAGCGACCGCGGGCATGGTGACGTCGGTCTTGCGCAAGGTCAGCTCGGCGGCGGCGAGGTGCTCGTGCTGAGCTCGGGCGCGGGCGGCTGCTCGCGCGGCCTCGGCTCGCTCGCGGACCTGCTGCTCCGACCCGTAGAGGCGCATGAGCGCGCGGCGGAGGTTGGCGACGCTGGCGACCGCTCGGACCAAGTAGGTGCCGGTCTGCTTGGCGAGCCGCTCGACCGCTGCGTTGTCGGTCGGGTCGGCCATCGCAACCGTCAAGTTGCCGTACTCGTCGACGCTGACTGGGACCGCGAGCAGCTCCCAGGCGAGCTCGCCCGGCATCCGCTCGGCGAGGCGCTCATCGACGCGCTCGAGGATCGCCGCGCGCACGCGCGGGATCATCAGCTTGCTGGCCAAGAACGCGACCAGCGTGTCTTCGTCGGCGAGCCCGAGCTCGAGGATCGCATCGACGTAGGAGATCGTCTTGATGCGCGCGTGCTCGCTCGCGTCGGCGACTTGGCCCTCCGACAAGAGGCCCGCCCTAAGCATCATGGTTCCGAGCGTGCTCATTCGGCGCCGGGCGATCATCGGCGCCTTACCCGAATCCGTCAACCAAAGCACGGACCAGCCACCCCTCGCCGCGCTCGTACCTGCACATCCGTGCTATATCGGCCGGCCGTGATCGACCTCGACCACAACGCGACGACGCCGCTCGATTCGCGCGTGCGTGCGGCCATGATCGAGCTGTTGGGCGATCCGGCCTGCGAGGGCAACCCGTCCAGCGTGCATCGAAGGGGGCAGCGGGCGCGGGGGGTGGTCGAGCTGGCTCGTCGCCAAGTCGCGGCCGCGGTCGGGGCCGAGCCGCTCGAGGTCACGTTCTGTAGCGGCGGGACCGAGGCAGACGCGCTGGCGGTGCTGGGGGCGTGTCGGGGGCTGCGGGCGAGCAATCGTCCATGCGGGCTCCTGACGTCGCCGATCGAGCATCCGGCGGTGCTCGGTCCGGCCGATCAGCTGCGGGCCGAGGGGGTGCCGGTCGTGCTCGTGCCGGTCGACGAGCGCGGGCGGGTGCTCGTCGAGGCGGTCGTCGAGACCCTCGCCAGGCATCCGGAGGTCGGGGTGGTCTCGATCCAGGCGGCCAACCATGAGCTCGGGACCCTCCAGCCGATCGCCGAGCTGAGCTCGGCCGTGCGCGAGCGCAGGCCCGAGGTGCTGATCCACTGCGATGCCGTGCAGGCGTTCGGCAAGCTAGGCGTCGATTTTCAGGGCTGGGGCGTCGACCTGCTCAGCGTGTCGAGCCACAAAATCCACGGACCCAAGGGAGCGGGCGCGCTGGTTCACCGCAAGACGCTGAGCCTCGCCCCGCTGTGGACCGGCGGCGCGCAGGAGCGGGGCCGTCGAGCCGGGACCGAGAGCGTGCTCGCGCTGCACGGGTTCGGGGTCGCGGCCGAGCTCGCTCACGAGGAGTGGGCCGAGCGGCAGGCCGGCTTTGCGCCGCTGCGGGCCCGCCTCGTCGCGCTGCTGGAGTCGATCCCGGGCGTGACGATCGAAGGCGAGCAGCCAGGGATCGGCAACACGGTCATGGCCACCTTCGCGGGTTGCTCGGGCGAGCTCCTGCTCATGAACCTCGACCTCGCGGGCATCACGGTCTCCACGGGGGCCGCCTGCAACGCAGGGACGCTCGGGCCCAGCAAGGTGCTCCTCGCGCTCGGGCAGGACCGCGAGCGGGCCGCGAGCGCGCTGCGCTTCTCGCTCGGCAAGGACAGCCGGCTCGACGAGCTCGACCGGCTGGCGGCGGTGCTTCCAGACGTGGTCGAGCGGGTTCGGGCCCACGCTGGGCCCGATGCCGGACCAGGGCGTGCCGACGCGAGCCGGTGGGGGTAGAAGGGCGGCTGGAGACACCATGCGCGTGGTCTGTGCGATGTCTGGTGGCGTCGATTCGTCGATCGCCGCGGCGCTGATGGTCGAGGCCGGTCACGAGGTGATCGGCATGACCATGGCGCTCTACGATGCGGGCTCGAGCGAGCGAAAGGGTCGCGGCGGCACCTGCTGCTCACCGGCCGAGGTCGACCTCGCGCGGCGCGTGTGCGAGCGGCTCGGCGTCCCGCACTACACCGTCGACGAGCGCGAGCGCTTCCAGGCCGCCGTGATCGACGACTTTGCTCGGGAGTATGCGGCCGGGCGCACGCCCAACCCCTGCACGCGCTGCAACGAGCACGTCAAGTTCGGTCCGCTGCTCGCTCGCGCCCGCGCGCTCGGGGCCGAGCGGCTGATCACCGGTCACTACGCGCGGGTCATCGAGGGCGAGCTGCGTCGCGCCGTCGATGCGAGCAAGGATCAGAGCTACTTCCTGTTCGCGATGGGCCGCGCCGCGCTCTCGCAGGTCGAGTTCCCGCTCGGCGAGTGGACCAAGGAGCTCGTGCGGGCCAAGGCTCGCGCGCTCGGGATGCCCAACGCCGACGCCCCCGACTCGCAGGAGCTCTGCTTCGTCCCCGGTGGTGATCACGGCGAGGTCGTCGAGGCCCGGGCGCGGGCGCTCGGGCTCGATCACGGGCGGCTCGAGCCCGGTCCGATCCTCGACGCGAGCGGTGAGCTGCTCGGTGAGCACCGCGGCATCCATCGGGTGACGATCGGCCAGCGTCGCGGTCTGGGGATCGCGGCAGAGCGGCCCCGCTACGTGCTGAAGGTCGTGCCCGAGCAGCGGGCGGTCGTGGTCGGAGAGCCGGACCAGCTCGCGGTCGCGGCGATCGAGATCGAGGACTTTCGGCGGATGGTCGAGCTCGACGAGCGGGCCGAGCTGCGCGCCGAGGTGCAGGTGCGGCACCGATCCAGCCCGGCGCCGGCTCGCGTGACGATTGAAGGCGGTCGCGCGTGGGTCCGCTTCGACGCGCCGATCCGAGCGGTCGCGCCGGGTCAGGCGGCGGTCGTCTATCAGGGCGACCGCTTGCTCGGCGGCGGATGGATCGTCGGGTCGATCGAGTAGCAATCGCTCCAGGCGCGAAGGTCGGTCGATTCGAGCTGGATCGGCTGGCTCGCTCTCATGGTGTTCGTCGTGGACCGGCTGCGTTGCGCTCGCCGGACCGAGGCGATGGGTAGACTGCGCTCATCCTTATCCAGAGGTGTTGAATGCATTTCTCCAGCGTCGCGCTCGGTGTTCTCGTCACTGCGCTAACTGCCTACGAAGTCCTATCGCACGTGTTCACCTGGCTTCGCTTCGACGCCCCCGCGTTCCAGCGGACGCGCTGGGGCTTCGGGCTAATGCTGATCCTAGACATGCTGGCTTACGCTGCCGTGCTGGGCTTCGGGATCGCTACGCTCGGGTTCGAAGGCTTGCCCATCTACTGGCCGGTGGCCGTCGTGGGCTTTGTGATGCACGCCGGATATTCGGTGCCCTTCTTCCTGGCGCACTCGGTCTATCGCCGCATCCACAAGTACGAGCACAAGCAGATCTTCTCGGACGGTCAGTTCTACGTCGGCAAGGTGGTGGCCCTCGCAATCGACGTCGTGTTTCATGCCGCCTCGATCGGGATCCTGGTCCTGGCGCTCCCCGAGGAGGCGCTAGCGATCGGGCTGATGCTCGGGGCGGCCGTGTTCTGTGCGCTGTGGCTGCCGCGAACCGCCGAGGAGCTCGTCATCAGCGATCTCCAACCAAAGGCCAAACCCTAAAGGGGAAAGGCCGCGGAGCGGCCGAGGAAT
>CBFGLP010000774.1:0-3601 GCA_965649595.1 uncultured Myxococcales bacterium
CAAGGTCCGCAGCTCGTCGCGGATCTGCTCTCGGCTCATCCCCCCGCCGTCCTCGTAACGAGCCGCGACCATGCTCGAGAGCACGTCCTCGCGCCCCTCGGGCGAGGCCTCGACGCGCGCGATCTGATCGAAGAGCAGCTCGTCGAGCCGCTGCGAGGCACGTCGGTAGCGAGCAAAGGGGGTCAGGCCAAACAGCTCGCGCTGCAGCGGGCGCAGGAACAGGAAGGTCGGCTTGATCGTGCCCATCCACTCGCCGACCGCTCGCACGAACTCGTCGATCCGCGCGGGATCGTCGACGCCGAACACCACCCGCACGATCACCTCGAGCGTCGCTCGCTGCGTCCGGTCGAGCGCTCGCACCTCGCGGCCGATCACGCTGGCGAACACCTCGCGTCCGGCCGCGGCCATGGTCCGCGCCCAGCCGCGCATCCGCTCGCCATGGAAGGGCGGCGTCAGCAGCTTGCGCTCGCGCTGATGGGTCGAGCCCGACATCATCAGGATCGAGCCCGGCCCGAGCAGCACGTCGAAGCTCTGCGGCATGACCGAGAAGAACAGCTCGGGGTCACGGACCGCGAACATCTCGCGGACCAGCTCCGGGTCGGCGGTGATCACCGTCGTGCCGTTGAGCAGCTCGACCGTGAAGGTGTGACCGTAAGTGCCCTGCCACTCGCGCAAGGTCGTGAAGGGCTCGCGCATCATTCGACGCGTGCAGGCCAGCTTGCCACGTGGACCCGGGGGCAGGTTCGGTTGCATGGCGCCATGATCATCCGGCCCGTCGGCCAAGCCAACCGACCGCGGGGCCGTCTCGCTACCCCACTCGCGCGAGGGTTAGCGAGACCCTAGGACCTGCATGCGCACACCGCCTAGCGGCTCGAGGGTCGTGCGACCGAGACCCCACTCGATTTCGCGCTCGAGCAGCTCGAGCTCGAGCTCGCGCAGCAACGTACCGAGCATCACGCTCAGCTCGAAGCGCGCGAACGTGGCTCCGAGGCAGCGATGCGCTCCACCACCGAAGGGCAGATATACGAAGGGGCCCGGTCGATCGCTCTTCTCGGTCGTGGGCGACCGACTCGGCAGGAACCGCTCGGGTCGAAAGCGATCCGGCTCGGGCCAGAGATCGGCACGATGATGGACCAGCGGCACCGCAGGGCTAACCGTCGCTTCGGCGGGCAAGATCCACTCGCCGAAGCGCCAGGGCTTGCGGAGCCGGCGAAAGGTTTGTGCGACAACTGGTCGGATCCGCATCGTCTCGTCGATCACTGCCCCGAGCAGGGGAGCGCGAGCGAGCTGCTCGGGCTCGTCGAGCTCGGCCAGCTCGGCGAGCAGCCGCGCGCGGAGGTCCGGCTCGCGGTGCACGAAGTAGAGCGCCCAGGCCAGCGTTACCGCGGTCGTCTCGTGACCCGCGATCAACAAGGTCCGCAGCTCGTCGATGATCGCCGCGTCCGCCATCGCGCCGCCGTCGTCGTAGCGGGCGGCGACCAAGCTGGTGAGGATGTCGTCGCGCTGATCCGTCGCCGCCCGAACCCGAGCGATCTGCTCGCGCAGCAGCGCGTCGAGCCGGTCCGACGCACGGCGATAGCGAGCGAAGCGCGAGAGCCCAAACCACTCGCGCTGAAGCAGTCGCATGAACAAGAAGCTCGGGTGCAAGGTCGCCGTCCACTCGCCGATCGCCCGGACGAACTCGGCCAGCCGGGCGGGCTCGTCGACGCCAAACACCACCCGCACGATCACCTCGAGCGTCGCCGCCTGCGTGCGCTCGAGCGCTCGCAGCTCGCCCTTGCCCGCGAAGGCTGCGAACGCGTGGCGGCCGGCCTCGGCCATCACCCGCGCCCAGCTCCGCATTCGATCGCCATGAAAAGGCGGCGTCAGCAGCTTGCGCTCGCGCTGGTGCTGCTGGCCCGACATCAGCATCACCGAGCCGCGACCGACCAGCACATCGGTGGTCTCGGGTGAGACCGCGTGGAAGAGATCGAGATCGCGGACCGAATAGATCTCGCGGATCAGCTCTGGATCGGCGGTGAAGATCGCCGGCCCGGTGATGAAGTCGACGCAGAAGGTGTGGCCGTAGCGATCCTGCCAATCACGCAGCGAGCCGAGCGGGTCTCTGACCATTCGCGCGGTGCAGCGCAGCTTGCCGCGCGGTCCGGGCGGTAGCTTGGTCATGAGTCGCGCTCGCCGATCATCTTCATACGAATGCCCGTTTTGGGCCCCACGCTGAAGGGTCGGCGAGTGAAGTCGACCGGGGTCGGCTCGCACAGCTCGAGCTTCCAGTGCCGCAGCGCGGTCCCCAGCACCACGCAGGACTCGTAGTGCGACATCGCGGACCCGATGCAGCGACGGTTGCCGCCACCGAAGGGCATGTACTCGAAGGGCCCGGGCTTGCGCTCGAGCATCCGCTCCGGCTTGAACCTCGCGGGCTCGGGGTAGAGATCCTCGCGCATGTGGACGAGCGAGATCGCTGGCGCGATGGTGGCCCCGACCGGCAGCTCGTAGCCGGCGAAGGTCCACGGTCGCCGCAGCTTGCGAGCGACCATCTCGACGACCGGGCGCACGCGCAGCGTCTCGTCGACGATCCCTACGAGGTAGGGCAGCTTGGCGAGCTCGCTGGGGTCGTCGCCCGCGGCGTCGAGCTCGGCGATCAGGCGCTCGTGGACCTCCGGGTGGCGATGGATCTGCTCGAGCGCCCAGGCCAAGGTGATCGCGGTGGTCTCGTGGCCCGCGATCAGCAAGGTCCGCAGCTCGTCGCGGATGTGCTCCGCGCTCATCGGCTCGCCGTCCTCGTAGCGGGCCACGACCATCAGCGAGAGGATGTCGTCGCGCTCGCTCGCGTGTGGTCGCACGCGCTCGATCTGCTCGAACAGCAGCTTATCGACCCGCGCCGAGTTGCGCACGTACTTGGGCCAGGGCCCGAGCCCGAAGAACGCCCTTTGAAACGCCTTGCCGAGCATGAACATCGGCGAGGTCGCGGCGAGCGTGTCCTCGAGCGCCCGCACGTGCTCGGCCACCTGCTCGCGCTCCTCGACCCCGAACACCGCGCGGACGATCACCTCGAGCGAGACGTGCAGACCGATGTCGAGCGCGCGGAACTCCTGGCCGGGCTTCAACGCCGCGAACGTGTCGCGGGCGACCTCGGCCATGATCGCGCCGTAGGCCCGCATGCGCTCACCATGAAAAGGCGGCATCAGCAGCTTGCGCTCGCGTCGGTGCGTCTCGCCCTTGAGCAAGAGCAGCGAGTGCGTGCCCAAGAAGGGCGAGAGCGTGCTGTCGGCGAAGGGCTCGAACAGCTCGGTGTCCTTTTGAGTGAACACCTCGCGGATCAAGTCGGAGTTGGCGGTCATGATCAGCGCGCCGTTGAAGGTCGGCAGCGTGAAGGGATCGCCGTAGCGCGCGTGAGCCTCGGCGAGCGCGTGGACCGGACGCAGCCCGAGGTCGAAAGAGGCGATCAAGCTCGAGCGGGGTCCGGGCGGCAGCGCTGACATCGGGGGTGGATATTATTACCCCCCGCAGGCGTCGTGCACTCTGCCACGCACGGCCGCTTCGCGGCCGCGAGGTCGCTACGCGACCTCGGGTGGGCTGGTTTCGTGGTTCGCAGACGTCCGCC
>CBFGLP010000775.1:0-3001 GCA_965649595.1 uncultured Myxococcales bacterium
GGGGACCCTCACCCCCTGCCCGCTCCTCACGGAGCGTTGGTTCGTGCGGGCTCGGGAGACCGTCGCCGGGGCCCTCAGCCGGTCTCGCTTTCGCCGTCGCTCGTCTCGCTCTCCTCGCCCTCCTCGGCCTCGCAGACCGCGTCGGGCGAGTAGTCACCGAAGCAGTACATTCCGCGGTCGTCGTACTGCTTGCCGGTGTTCGGATCGGTGTAGACCCGGTTGAAGGGGTCGAACTGGTAGGGGCACAGGTCGCACGCGTCTCCGATGCCGTCGAAGTCCTGATCCCACTGGGGCAGGAAGCACATCTTGCCCCACAGCTCGTCTGGGTTCGGGTAGTCGCCGAAGGTCAGCCGGCGGTTGCTCTGCTCGTAGGGGCAGTCGGGATCGCCCTCGAAGGCCGGCACGCACAGCCCAGCGGCGTCGAGCGCCTGCTCGCAGCCCTGCGGCAGATCGATCACGCCCGGCAGCGACGCGAGGTCGGGGGGCACCGACCTGCACTTGGAGCCGTTCGGCAGGTCCTCCACCGGATCGGCCTCGTCGTCACAGACCCGCTTGATCGGGAACCCGTCCGGATCGCACAGACCCACGCAGCTCCACGTGCCGTCGTCTTTCTGCACGTACTCGCCGTCGCCGGGGTAGCTGGTAACGCAGCACAGACCGTTGACCGCGACCTCGAAGAAGCCGTAGGGCCGCGGGTCGTCTCGGCTCAAGCACGCCGAGTGGGACTCACACTCGTAGCCGACGAAGTCGGCGTCCTCGTCGTCGGCCTGCATGCCGCCGTCGAGCACCTGATTGATGTTCTTGTCGAAGGGGCAGGTGTCGCAGGCGTCGCCGACCGAGTCGTTGTCGGTGTCGAGGTGGTTGCAGTAGCGGCTGCCGTCGTTGGCTGGCGTGAGCGCGCAGGTCGATCCCTCGCACTCGTCGTCATCCGTGCACGCGATCGGGCTGACCGGCTGACGCGGGCACATGTCCTCGACATTGACCACGCCGTCCTGATCGAAGTCGTCCTGGTTGGCGAACCCGACCAGGCCGGCCGCGCCGGGCAGCTCGGCGCCCGCACAGGCGTCGCCGATCATGTCGGCGTTGGCGTCGGTCTGGCAGATGCCCGCATCGTTATAGGGCACCGGCACGCCGACCGAGTGCGGGATCGCGTCGTCACCAAACACCCCGCAGTTGGCCTTCTGCACGCAGTTGTCACACACGTCGCCGATCCCGTCACGATCGCTGTCCGACTGGACTGGCACATTGCGGACCCACAGCCGCGGGTTGTCGGTCAGCATCGCCTCGACGAGCGAGTCGTTGTAGTTGTCGGCCGGCTGGCGGCAGGTGTCGCAGTCGTTGCCCACGCCGTCGCGATCCGAGTCGGCCGAGTTCTTCTCGCTCGGCGTCAGCGGGCAGAGATCGGAGATGTCCCCTTCCCCGTCGAGATCCTGGTCATCCTGATCCGGGTTGGCGAATTTGATCGAGTTGTCGCAAGACCGCTGCACGCGGTCGCCGTCGGGGTCCTCCTTGCACTTCGGCGGATCGATCGTGAAGTCGTAATAGAAGTCCGTATAGCCTTGGCCCCCGCTGGTGATCAGCGGCATCCCGCAGACGTCGTGGAACGCCGCTCGGTACGCGGCCAGCTGCTCCGGATCAGCGAGATCGAGCTCGGCGAAGCGCTCGACCGTCTCGAGCCCAGGGATGACCATTCGATAGCGACCAGTCACCGGTCGCCCGTACTTGTCGACGTTGGACTCGGGCTTCTCGCTGTCGTAGGCGTAGAGCTGGGTCCGGAACCGAGCCGAGTCGATCAGCACCTTCAACGCGCCCTGCGACTGCAAGGTCACGTCGACGGTCAGGCAAGGCACGATCTCGCCGTTGCTGGCCGCGACCTCGTTGGGATCATCGGTGCACTCGGCCCCGCCGGCGACCCGCCGATCGAGCTCCCAGCAGGTCGGATCGAGGCTCTGCCCGCAGGCGACGCCTTGGCCGTCCTCACCCTCGTGGGGCTGGATCTGCCACAGCTCGATCTTGGCGAGGTTGCGAGGGTCGAGGTCGTACTTGTTCGAGAGCCGGATCTCGAAGTCCTCGCAGGCGCCGATCCGGAGGTTGTCGGTCGGGAAGCCCGAGCCTGGGATCACGTGGAACTCGGGCGTCTGGAATTGATAGCGGGTCTCGTCGAGCTGGTTGCCGACCTTGTCGACGATCTGCTCGCCCTCGCTGGCGAACACGACCGTGTACTCCGAGCCCGAGCAGAGCCCGCGATCGAAGTTCTCGCGCCGCTCGAACGTGCCCGTGCCGTCGTGCATGCGCCAGCCGTCTTGCCCGTTGCGCCCCTCGATCAGCCCGCCCAGATCCTGCTCGGCGCACTGCTCGACCAACGAGCGCGGTTGGTTGCCGCGATCGCCCGGCAGAAAGAGCACGCCCTTGAGCGCGGGGTCGTAGATCACTCCGCCCACGCGAGTCACATCGCGGGTCACGTACGCGCCAGCGTTGCTGGCCCCGTCGTGACGCTCGAGCTGGCCCCAAGGCGCCGTACAGAAGTGCTCGATCATGTCCGCGCACTCGGGATCCTGGCCGCTCGGATCGCCGCAGAAGCAGTCGCGGTTGTCGGCCGGCAGCGTGCGATCGCGATCGAAGCGCGGCACCGCCTCGACCGCCGGCAAGAAGAGCGGATCGCAGCTCGCTCCGGGCGTGGTCGCGCCGAGGCTCGGCTGACAGCACTCGTTCGCGGCCAGGTTGCCGTCGGGGTTCGCACCGCCGTCGCACTGCGCGAGCCGATTGCCCGCCGCGAAGCTGGTGCACTGCATGGTCTGGGGGTCGCAGCGCTGGAACTCTGCGGTCGCGTAGTAGCAAGCGCCGGCGCCCTTGTCCTTGAACCGGCGGTCGACGCACAACGCCCCGCCGAGGTTGGGATCGTCCTTGCAGCCGACGAACCACTCGGCCTTGCAGTGCTTGTTCGTGCAGCCCTCGACGTCGCCCTCGCAGGTCTCACCCTCGGCGGTCCGGCCCACGCAGA
>CBFGLP010000776.1:0-5670 GCA_965649595.1 uncultured Myxococcales bacterium
GGGCGAGGCGGTCCGGCACGAGGGCATCGTCACGAGTGTAACCGGCCTGGGAAACGACCACGCCAGACCGCCCGCGAAGCGATTGCGGCTCGCCACGCAACTTCGGCCGCTCGGTCGGGGTCTGTCGGCGACGCGTGCGGAGCATCCCGGCCATGACCGACACCGGACCGGCATCACTGCGCCGGCGGCTCTCGCTGCTGGTCTACCGAGAGGCAGCCAATCGGACGCAGATCGGGATCGCGCTGGCCATGATGCCGCTGATCTACGTGCTGGTGATCTGGCCACCGCCTGCGATCCGGGCGGCGTTGATCGAGCTCGAGCCGCTCGCGAGAGCGCAGTGGCTGCTCGCGGCACATGCGATCTACCTGTTTGCGACCCACGGCGTCACGCAGCGGGTGATCGCGTCGGCCCGGCTCGCGTGGTGGTGGCAGCTGCCGCTCTCGCCGAGCTGGTGGCGGACGCTGCACCTTCGCCACCTGCTCCTGCTGCACTCGGCATGGTTGGCGATCATCGTCTATGCGTTGATTCCACGCGCGAGCGGGGGCGAGTGGGCCGCGGCGATCCTGATCGGGGTCGGGCATGCCGGCTGGATGCTCGCGGCGGTGGTCGGCTTGGTTGCGTGGATCGATCGGCGCTGGCCCGTGCGGGTGCTGCTCGGGCTGGCCGTGGCGCTCGTGGCCGGTGCCGCGGTCTGGGCACCCGCGTGGGCGATCGCTGCGGCTGGCCTGGGCGCGGCGACGCTGGCGATCCGCAGGCTCGGCCGGCCGATGCCGGAGCGCTCGAGCCGGTCGCTCGGGCTGGGCCTTCGCGGCGGATCGAGGCTCGCGCTCGCGCGCACGATCCTGCTCGCCGGGCTGCGCCGCGAGAGCGTGGCGGTGGTGGGATCGTTCGTGCTGCAAGCGATCTTGCTGGTGCTCGTCGGCTTTGCGATCGCTCAGGTCGGCGAGCGAGCGCGGCCGCTGCAGCGCGGCGTGGCGGTCGTGATCGCGGTGGTCGAGGCGGGCCTGCTGACCCGTGGGCTGCGGACGCTCGCGGCCGATCGTGCGCTGATGCGATCGTGGGGCATCGCATCCGAGGTCGAGCTCGCGGCGCGGATCCTGGCGGTCTTGTTGGCCGGGTTGCCGGTGCTGGTCGGCGGTCAGCTCGTGCTCTCGTTGGTCGGCCCGGTCGGCCACGCCTGGGCGCTCGACCATGGCGTGGCGCTCGTGTGGGCCAGCGTCGGCGGGGCCTCGGCGAGCTTCTCTGACGAGATCCACGACGCGATCCAAAAACCCCGGCTCGGTCGGACCTTCCTGCGCGTGATCGCGGGGGCGATCCTGGTCAGCATCGCCGAGAGCGTGCTCGTGCTGCTGGCTTGGACCGGGCTCGAGGTGCTGCGACTGCCGAGCTCACAGGCTCGGGCCGAGCGGGTCCGAGCGCGCCGCGAGGCGACGATCCACGATGACCATGGTGACTGAGCCTCACGATCGACCGAGCATCGTCGCCCACGCAGTCGCGATCCGCCGCGGCGGTGTCGAGGTGCTGCGTGGCGTGTCGTTCGAGTGTGGCCCTGGCCTGCACGCGCTGCTCGGCGCCAATGGGTCCGGCAAGTCGAGCTTGCTGCGTGCGCTCGCGGGCATCATCCCGGTCGCGACTGGGAGCATCACGATCGCGGGCCACGATCTGTGGAGCGCCCCGGTCGAGGCGCGTCGGCGGCTCGGCTACATGCCCGAGAGCCCCGAGCTGTTCGCCTACCTGACGCCGCGCGAGCTGCTGACTACCGTCGGCGCGGTGCGAGGCGCGGGGACCGAGGCGGGGATCGATCGCTTCGTCGCCTGGGTCGGGGAGGCGGCGCTCGATCTGCGGATCGGCATGCTCTCGGCCGGGCAGCGACGCAAGCTCGCGCTCTCGGCCGCCTGCGCGGCGGAGCCCGCGGTCCTGCTGCTCGACGAGCCCGGCAACACGCTCGACGCCGAGGCGCTGGCGGATCTGCGGGACATGCTCGCGCAGTGGCGGGCGAGCGGGCGCTGCGTCGTCGTTGCGATCCATCACCCGGAGACGCTCGGGGTAACGTTCGACACCCGCCTGCTGGTCGCCGAGCACACGGTCAGGCAGCTGGATTGAGAGCCCACGCGTTGCGCGAGCCCGCACGAGCGGCGAGCATCCCCGCGTGTCGACCTCCCCCGCCTCCGCGCTCGTGTTGGCCTCGGCCTCGCCGCGTCGAGCCGAGCTGCTCCGCCTCGCAGGCCTCGAGTTCACCGTGCACCCCGTCGACTGCGACGAGCGCTGGTACGAAGGCGAGGCTCCCGTCGCGTACGCGCAGCGGATCGCCCGGGCCAAGGCCGAGCTGGCCGCCCGCGAGCTCGGCCACCTCCCGAACGCGCTGGTGCTGACGGCGGACACGACCGTGTGGCTGCGGGCCGACGCGCCAGTGCTGGGCAAGCCCGCCGATCGAGCCGAGGCCCGCGCGATGCTGCGAGCGCTGACGCTCGGCGAGCCGCACCGCGTGACCACGGCCTGCGCGTTCGCTCGAGCTGGTGTCGGGGTGATCGCAGAGCTCGAGGCGACCACGGCGGTGTTCATGCGCCGCTTCGATGACGCGGAGTTCGAGCGCTTCATCGGTGCTTACCTCGACGCGGGCGACTGGACCGACAAGGCCGGCGGCTACGCGATCCAAGGCCGAGCCGCGGCGCTGGTCGAGCGGATCGAAGGCAGCTACTCCGCGGTGGTCGGGCTCCCGCTCGCGCAGGTGGTCGCGCGGGTCGAGGCGCTCCTCGATCGTTCGGGAGGCGACGCATGAACGAGATCGATCCAGCTCTGCAAGCCGATATCGCGCAACGCCTGGCCAGCATCCACGAGCGGATGGCCGCCGCGATCGCTCGCCGTGGTCCCGGACCCGAGGTCCGGCTGATCGGCGTGAGCAAGAAGCAGCCGCTCGACAAGCTGCTCGCCGCGTTCGCGGCCGGCCTGCGCGACTTCGGCGAGAACTATGCCCAGGAGCTGCGCGACAAGCTCGAGGACTGGCCAACCGAGCACCCGCGCTGGCACTTCATCGGGGCGCTGCAGTCGAACAAGCTCAAGTACGTGGTCGGCAAGGTCGCGCTGATCCACACCGTCGATCGCCTCGAGCTGATTCAGGCGATCGATCAGCGAGCGTCGCGCGCAGGGATCGTGCAAGAGGTGCTGCTCGAGGTCGACCTCGCCGACGAGCCGCAAAAAGCAGGTGCTCGGCCCGACGCGCTCTCGGCCCTGCTCGACGCCTTCGCCGCGAGCTCGGGCAGCGTGCGCTGCGTCGGCCTGATGTGCATCCCGCCGGTCGAGGATCCCGAGCACACCCGGCGCTGGTTTGCCCAGCTGCGCCAGCTTCGCGATCGCCTGGCCAGCGAGCAGCGTCCGCACGTGGACCTGCGCGAGCTCTCGATGGGTATGAGCGCGGACTTCGAGCAAGCGATCGAAGAGGGCGCCAGCTTGATCCGCGTTGGCACGGCGGCGTTCGGTTCGCGGGTCGGATAGCCGCTTCGACCCGCTCGGCCGGCCCTCTATCTGGCCCCCGGCCGAAGTGGTAGGACGCAGCGGTGAGTCGCGCGCGACCCTTGCTGGTCCCCGCCGAGCCCCACCTCGATCCGCGCGTGGGTCGGTCCGCCGACGAAGCGGCGAGTCGAGATCGGGTTCAGCTCCGCTTCGACGAGGCGCTGATCGAGGCTCGCCCGGCGGACACGATCGCCACCGCCTTGATCGCGGCGGGCTCGCTGATGACGAGCCGCTCGCCCAAGTATCGCCGACCGCGAGGGGCCTACTGCCTGACCGGAGACTGCGGGACCTGCCTGGTCCGCGTCGACGGTCGACCGAACGTCCGCGCCTGCACGACGGCGGTCCGCGAGGGTATGCGGGTCAGCTCGCAGAACACCTACCGTCCGCGGCGCCTCGATCCCACGGCGCTGGTCGACAGCGTGTTCCGCAAGGGCATGGATCACCACCACCTGATGGTCCACCCGCGGATCGCCAACCAAGTCATGCAGGAGCTCGCCCGCAACCTGACCGGCTACGGCGAGCTGCCCGATGGGGCCGAGGAGCGCTGCTTCGAGCATGTCGAGCACGAGCTGCCGGTCGTGATCGTCGGCGCCGGCCCGGCCGGTCGTGCGGCCGCGCGGGTGCTCGAGCGCATGGGCGTCGCGCACTGCCTGATCGAGCGCAAGGATCGGCGTCAGCTCGAGGCCGAGCTGCTGACGACCCGCGACGCCGCCTCCGAGCCCGATCGACTGCCCGGCTCGCTGCTGGTCAGCTGCGGCGTGTTCGGGGTCTACCCCGATCCCCACGCCGACATCCCCGATCACCCGAGCGCTCCGCTCTTGCTGGCCGCGAGCGAGCTCGTGCCTCCGGATGCCGAGGGCCAGGAGCTCGAGCGGCTGCACGCGTTTCGGCCTCGCCACCTGCTCTTCGCAATCGGCAGCCGCGAGCCGATGCTGCCCTTCGCCAACGACGATCTGCCCGGCATCGTGGCCGCGCGCGGGCTGGTCCACGCGCTCGCGCGGGCGCAGGCGCGGCTGGCTGGTCCGTGCGTGGTCGTCGGGGAGGGCGAGCGAGCCGAGCGGCTGCGAGCGGTGCTCGATGGCCTGCGCAGCCCGAGCGCGCCCAGGGTCGAGCTGGTCGCTCCCGATCAGATCGAGCGCGCGCAGGGCAGCGAGCGGATCGAGAGCCTGATCCTCCGCACGGGCCGGTTGCCCTGCGCGCTGCTGGCCGTCGCAGCCGCGCCCGCGCCCGCGCACGAGCTCGCAATGCAGGCGGGCGCGAAGGTCCGCTGGAACGGCGCCGGGTTTGCGGTCGCCCGCGACGAGCAGGGTCGCTGCGGCTCGCTCGACGCGACCACGCTGTGGGCGTGCGGAGACGTGTGTGGCTACCTCGGCGCCCACGCGGCTGCCCGCGACGGAGCACGCGTGGCCGAGCAGCTCGTCGAGGCGCTCGCGGCCGAGCCCGTGTCGGCGACCCGACACCTCGCCCCGATCGCACCACCCGGACAACCACCGATGCACGAGCGAGCGGTCGTCGGCGACGCATTTTCGTCGTACCCCAACGACGCCTCCGCGTCGTACCCCAACGACGCCTTCGCGTCGTACCCCACCCGACCGGATCCGGAGCGCCACAATGGCTGATCGGACCTTCGTCTGCCGCTGCGAGGACGTGACGGTCTCCGAGCTGGACCACGCGATCGCGCTCGGCCTCACCACGATCGAAGAGCTCAAGCGCTACACCGGGTTCGGCACCGGGCCCTGCCAGGGCAAGGAGTGCCTGGCGACCGTGGCCGCCGAGCTGGTGCGGCGCAAGCTGGTCGACCCGGCGAGCTTGCAGCCCTTCACCGCCCGCCCGCCGAGCGAGCCAGTCAGCTTCGGCGCGCTCGCAGCCGTACCCGATCCCTTCCACGATCCCCGTCCCGAGCCGACCACCGAGCCCACCACCGAGGAGCCATCGACATGAGCGCGATGGGAAGCTCGAGCGAGCCGCTCGCCCCCGAGCTCGATCTGCTGATCATCGGCGGTGGCGTGATGGGCTTGTCGATCGCCTACAACCTCGCGCGGCAAGCTGGCCCCAAGCTCGGCAAGGTCGCGGTCATCGAGCGCTCCTATCTGGTCTCCGGGGCCTCGGGCCGCAACGGTGGCGGGCTGCGCATGCAGTGGGGCGACGCCGGCAACGTCC
>CBFGLP010000777.1:0-2521 GCA_965649595.1 uncultured Myxococcales bacterium
CTCCCGCTTCGCGCACTTGGTCGTCTGGTTCCGGGTTCGCAGGCGTCCGTCTGGCCCCCCGTGGGGGCTTGTTCGTTTTCAACAGATGGCCTGGCCGGCCGAGACCTGACCGGCCGAGACTGCGCGAGTGCGCAGGGGACACGGAGCCCATCCTCGCGCTCGGGATCTGAATCGGCCCAATTCTTGGTCGGATCACTGCCCATCCGTACCTTGCACGGGCCGGCAATGACCTGGCTCAACCGCATCCTCTTGGCCCTGCTGATCACCGCAGCGTTGGCCCTCCTGCCGAGCTACGAGCAGCTCGGCTCGGAGGACCTCACCCGCGTTCGGGCCGAGCGCGACGCTCTGGTCGAGAGCAACCGGAGCTTGCAAGAGCAGATCCGTCTGCTCGAGGCCGAGGTCGACTCGCTCCACCGCGATCCCGACGACCCGCGCTCCGGCGAGCGCGTCGATCGGGAGCTGGCCCGCATCGCCCGTGAAGATCTCAACATGATCAAGCCGGGCGAGCTGGTGTTCGAAGTTCGCCGCCCGCACGAGCCCGCCTCGGAGACCTCGCGATGACCAGCCTCGCTCGCTCGATCTACCGCGCACGCAAGCAGGCCACCGAGTGGTGGGGCCTGATCGTCGTGCTCGCGTTCGCCTACCTGCTCGCGATGGGCCAGTTCTCCGCCAAGCGGCTGTGGGAAGGCGACCTGGTCGTGCTCTCGGGCCTGGCGATCTACGCGGCCACGCTCGCGCGGGCGATCGTGCGCGAGCTGGGCCCGCTCGGCGTGTTCGGCAGCGAGGCCCCACGGCGGCGCGGCGTCGCTGCCAGCGTCGACGCGGCCCATGAGCTCGAGCTCGGCCTCTTGCTGATCACCGGCGTCTACATCTTGATCGTCGCGACCGGCGGTCTCGCCAGCTTCCTCTACCCGCTGGTCTACGCGCTGGTCTCGTTCCTGCTGATCGTGCACAAGCGGCGCTGGGTCGCGCTGACTTGGATCGTAGCCGCGTGCGTGCTCGAGCTGCTGGTCGGCGGCGCGAGCGGGCGCGGCTGGGGCACGGTCGCCCTGCACCTGACCTTCTTGCTCTTCTTCGCGGCCGGCAACCTGCTGGTGCTCAGCAGCCTCGCCAAGCGCTTGCGCGGCGATCACCACACCAAGGTCTCGGCCGAGCTCGCCCGCATCCGCCAGGAGGCCCGCGACTTTCGCCTGATCGCCTCGCAGCTCCCGCTCGCCAGCCGAGCCGCCCGCAGCCGTGAGGATGAGGAGCTGCGGATGGCTCACGGGGCCGTCCACGCGATCCACGAGCAGCTGTTCTTCAACATCGATCTGCTCGCGGTCTCGCTCGAGCTGCACACCGCGGCGCTGCTGTGGATCCAGACCGAGCCCGACGCGGACGCCGGCAAGCGGCCCGAGCAGAAGGACGCACGCAAGACGCCCAAGCTGGTGATCAAGGAGATGGCCACCTCCTCGGAGCTGACCCTCGACACGCCCGAGATCGACGCGCCCGGCGTGCTCGCGGCGGTGCTGCGTGATCCCAAGCCGCTGCGGCTCAAGGCGCTCGGCGGCCGCCGGGTCCCACCCTATTACCAGGGCCCCGAGAAGGTCACCGATCTGTGCGCCGTGCCGCTGCGCGAAGGCGGCACGCTGCGCGGCATCCTCTGCGCCGATCGGATCGACGGCCGCGCCTTCACCGATCAAGAGCAGGCCGCGCTCGAGAAGGCCGCTGGACAGTGCCTGCGGATCATCGAGCAGGAGCGGGCGTTCGCCGCCGTCGAGCGCGGCAAGTACGAGCAAGAGCAGTTCTATCGCGCCAGCGAGCTGCTCAACCAGGCGCTCACGCTCGACGACGTCTACACCAAGACCTTCGCAGCGCTGTCGGCGATGGCGCCCTACGAGCTGGCCGTGATCACCCGTCACGACGTCGCCGCTGGTCGTCACGAGGTGCTCGCCGTTCGCTACGACGATCAGACCGAGCAAGCCGACAACGAGCGCAAGGCCTGGCGGGAGCTCGCCGACCGACTCGCCAACCTGAGCTTCGCCGACGGTGTCTCGCTGGTCTCGATGGCGGTCAAGAACCGCCACCACATGCCCGCCAACGGTGAGTACGCCGACGCCAGCGTGGCCGTGTTCGACAAGGACAGCCGGCTCGAGCAGGCCCGCAGCGTGTTGGTCCTGCCGCTGGTCCGCGGCGAGCAGGTGCTCGGCACCTTGGTGCTGGCCAGCTCGCGGCCCAAGGCCTACCCGCCCGCGACCCGCGAGATGCTGCGCGTGATCTCGCATCAGGTCGGCGTCAGCCTGCAGAACGCCCGCATGTACCAGTCAATGGAGCAGCGGGCCACGACCGACGGCCTGACCGGCCTGACCAACCACCGCGCGTTCCAAGAGCGGCTCGAGCAGCTGCACGCGCTGGCCGAGCGGACCGGACAGAAGTTCTCGCTGATCCTGACCGACATCGACCACTTCAAGAGCGTCAACGACACCTACGGTCACCCGGTCGGCGACGCCGTGCTCAAGCGCGTGGCGGCGATCTTCACCAG
>CBFGLP010000778.1:0-1940 GCA_965649595.1 uncultured Myxococcales bacterium
GGCTCGGTGTCGGCCTGGGTGACGATGATCCGGCGCAGCGCGTTGCGGTGCTCGCCAGGCACCTCGCTCCACGCGGCCTTACCCGCGTCGTCACCACAGCGGATGATCGACTCCTCTTCGCGCGGGTTGAGAAAGATGCCCCAGCGGTACTCGGGCATCTTCACGTAGTCGTAGTGAGCCCAGCCCTCGTTATCGACACCGACCGCCGTGCGCAGGAACACCGGCTTGTCGGCGAAGTCGGTCGGGCCCATGTCGTTCCACCATTCGAGGTAGTCGGGCAGCCATTTCTCGAGCGCGCGGCGAAGCTTGGCGTCGTCAGCGAGGCCGACGTTGTTGGGGATCTTGGCGTTGAGATCGACCGTGGTGCTTGCGGTCATGGACTGTCCTGTTCCTTGGCGGCTAGCGAAGGGCTCGGTGTTTGTCGAAGAGGAAGGCCCGTCAGGGCCCGCGAGGGTGGGGGTCCCGGAGGGCCTTGCCCGACGGGGGAGGGCCGGACGCGGCCCTCCATCCAAACTAGACCCGCTGCCAATCGAAGCGCGGGCGCTCGGGACGACCGTAGAGGGTCAGCGCACCTTCGGGGCCGGTGGCGTTGGGTCGGATGAAGATCCAGTTCTGCCAAGCGGTGAGGCGAGCGAAGATCTTCGAGTCGCAGTTCTCGGCGCCCGGGAAGCGGAGGTTCGCCTCCATGCCGGTCAGCGCGTCGGGCGAGAGGCTGGCTCGCTCCTCGATCGCCACGCGGGTGTCGTCGTCCCAGTCGATCTCGTCGAGCCGCACGGTCACGAGCCCGGCCTCGTCGGCCTCCTCGGGGCTCATCGGCGCCTCGACCGAGCGCAGGGCCTCGAGCGCCTCGGGCTGGCCGTAGTAGCGGACCGAGAGGCGGGTCTGGCCGTGGCTCATCGGGAGCGGGCCCCAGTTGAGCGGCGAGGTGCCGACGCTCACGACGTTGTCGGGATCATCGAGCAGGTAGAAGCGATCGCTGGCGAGCGCGAGCTCGAGCAGGTTGCCGGCCCAGCCGGTGCCGGCGTCGCCGATCGCGAAGAACGAGCGGCTGGTCAGGTCGAGCCGCCGAAGCGTGCGAGCCATGAAGCCGACGATCTCCTTGGCCAGCCAGCTCGACTCGCTCGCGGCCAACAGCGCCTTGTCGTAGGCGATCGTCCGCGCCGCGTCGGCCTGCGCACGGACCAGGATCAAGCCGATGTCGAGGTTGTTGACGCGCAGGTGCAAGAGCGCGTCGTCGAGCTCACGGTAGGCCCGCAGCGCCCACACGGCGTCGCCGGCAGCGTGGATGGCCGCGGCACCCTTTTGGACGAGCGCGAGGTCATCGGCGCTCGGACCGGTGATCGTGAGCTCGGCGATGCGCGTGGCCGGATCGCAGGTCAGCGACACGGCGCTGTAGCGACGCGTGCGACCCTCGTCGCCGATCTCGACCCGCAAGGGGTTGAGCGCGATGCCCTTGCGCTGCTCGCCGCTGATCTTGTTGGTCGCCGCGTCGGCCAGCTCGCGCGCGCGCTTGCGGACCGCCTCGTCGAACTTCGAGCGAGCGAACACGCCGTCGACGAGGTTCCACTTGACGGCCTTTTGGCCACGGATGCCCTCGGCGGTGGTCGAGAACACGTCGGCGAGATCACGTCGGATCTTGCGCTTGTCGACCAAGCGGGTGAGCCCGCCGGTGCCCGGGAGCACACCGAGCAGCGGGACCTCGGGCAGGCTCACGGCCGAGTTGCCGTCGTCCTGCAGATAGATCTCTTGGCAGGCGAGCGCGAGCTCGTAGCCGCCGCCAGCGGTCGTGCCGTTGCAGGCAGCGATCCAGACCTGCTGGCTGTTGTCGGTCGCGTCCTCGAGCTCGCAGCGGGTCTCGTTGGTGAACTTGCAGAAGTTCACCTTCCACGCGTGCGTGCTCTGGCCGAGCATCGAGATGTTGGCGCCGGCACAGAAGGCGC
>CBFGLP010000779.1:0-2955 GCA_965649595.1 uncultured Myxococcales bacterium
ACGCTCGAGCCGGCCGAGACTCCCGAGGTCGAGCTCGAAGAGCCCGAGGCTCCAGTCAGCGGCGGCATGGGAACGGTCGTCGATCCCAACGACCCCAACGCTACCCGGGCACAGTCCGACCTCGAGGGCGAAAAGCTCGACTCCGGGACCGATGGCGTGCCCGAGCGACTGCCCAAGCTCCAGACCGCCGGGTGGTGGACGGTCTTCGCGGGGGTCGGGATCGCCACGGCTGGTGGCGTCGTGGCGGGGATCGCCGAGACCCGCGAGGACGAGGCCGAGCGGCTCGCGTACGGCTTCGACCTGACCACCGGCCAACGCTCGGTCTACGGCGACGTCGCGGACGACTACGAACGGATCGTCCGCGAAGGCCAGACCTACCAATGGGTCGCCCGTGGGTTGATCATCGCGGGCGCGACCGTGGTCGTCGCGGGCCTCGGCTTGTTCATCGCCGACGCGGTCGAGCGCAAGCACGGACGCGCTCGACCGAGCGCGCGTGTGCGCTTCGACGGCGTCGCGCTGCGCTTTTGAATCGAATCGCCCTTCCTTCCCGAGCTGATCCCCTCACGAGCTGCGCATGCCCAGGCTTCGAACCATCTCCAGCAGCCCATGGCGCGCCTTCGTCCCGCTGCACGGGCTGCTCGGGCTCGTGTGCGGGGTCGCGTTGGCCTGCTTCTCGCCACCGAGCGACGACGTCCTGTTCGCCTGCGAGCCCGAGGGCGACGACAGCTGCCCGAGCGGCTATCGCTGCGAGACCGACGGCTGCTGTCATCGGATCGGCAGCAACGTCCAGGCTACGTTCGGCGGCTGCAGCGTCGGCGGCAGCACGGGCGCGACGGGCACGGACTCGACCGACAGCACCGACTCGACCGACGCCACGGACTCGACCGACGGCACCGACTCGACCGACGACACCGACTCGACCGACGGCACGGGCAGCGGCGACTCGACCGACAGCACCGACTCGACCGACAGCACCGACTCGACCACCTGACATCCCAGGGCCATCGGGATACGTGAGGGAAGCGCAGCTCATGGTCACCCGAGCGCCTCGCGGTCCGCTCGCGCACGCGGCGATCCCGTGCTGGCTCGCTTGCCCCGATCGGATCGAAGGGGTAAAAGCCCCGCGATTCGGCCCCCGGTAGCGAGGTCTGCGTGGGACTCAAAGACATGCTCTTCGGTTCGGGACGCGGCAAGAGCCGCGTCGAGCGACTGGCAAAGCGAGTGACGAACCAGTACGCGCAGTCGGTCGATCGCTACGACGCGATGGAGTCGCTGCTCAAGCTGGCGGCCGAGACCTGGACGAAGGCCGAGAAGCTGCCCGCGGGCTCGCCCGAGCGACGCGAGCTCGAGCAGCAGTGCGACGAGGCCTACGTGGCGGTGCTCAAGCGCTTCACGATGACGGCCAGCAAGACGATCGACGACGAGGAGGAGAAGGGCTGGCTCTACCGCCGCCTGACCGCGCTCGGCAAGCCGATCCTCGGGCCGATCGAGCAGTTCTGCCGCGAGTCCGAGGCGATCGCCTGGGCGCTGCGCATCGTCGAGGACGTCGCCAGCGAAGAGGAAGAGTGGGCGATCCTCGAGACCCTGCTGAAGGCCCACCCCCCCGCGTACGAGCGCGACTCGTCGGCCAAGCTGCAGATGCTGACCCACATCAAGGAGATCGACGACCCCCGGGTCGGCGAGATCCTCGCCCGCTACCTGGTCGATCCCGACGAGAACGTGCGCTTCTTCTGCATCGAGGCGCTGATCGAGAACGGCGAGCGCGAGTCGCTCGAGCCGCTGGTCGAGGCGCTGATCAACCCGGTCGACGAGTCGGTCCGCCTTCGCTCGCGCCTGCTCGATGGCCTCGCGGATCTCGGCTGGGACCTGTCCGCCTACGCGGCCGGGATCAAGAAGCACCTCGACGACGAGCACACCTTCGACGGCAGCAAGCTGCGCCGTCGCTGAGCTGGTTCCGTCAGCCCCCCCAGGGGCTGAGCTGGCTCCGTCAGCCCCCAGGGCCTCTCGGCCCTGCTCGACTCCGGACCCCGACCGCCACGGAGACCTCCGTCATGCCCCGCCGCACAGACATCAAGCGAATCTGCGTGCTCGGCTCCGGCCCGATCGTGATCGGTCAGGCTTGCGAGTTCGACTACTCGGGCACTCAGGCAATCAAGGCGCTCAAGCAGGAGGGCTACGAGGTCGTCCTGATCAACTCCAACCCGGCGACGATCATGACCGACCCGGAGCTGGCCGACGCGACCTACGTCCGCCCGCTCACGCCCGACGATCTCGATCGCGTGCTGGCCAAGGCCAAGCCCGACGCGGTGCTGCCGACGGTCGGCGGCCAGACGGCCCTCAACCTCGCGCTCGAGGCCGGCCGCCGCGGCATCTTCGAGCACCACGGCGTCGAGCTGCTCGGCGCCCCGCTCGACGTGATCGAGAAGGCCGAGGATCGCGACGCGTTCAAGGCCGCGATGCTCGAGATCGGCCTCGACGTGCCGCGCTCGGCCTACGTGCACTCGATGGCCGAGGCCCGCGAAGCGCTCGACCAGGTCGGGTTCCCGGCGATCATCCGGCCGAGCTTCACGCTCGGCGGCTCCGGAGCGGCGATCGCCTACAACCGCGAGGAGTTCGAGCAGATGGTCGCGCACGCGCTCGACCAGTCGCTCCGCGGCGAGGCGCTGATCGAGGAGTCGGTGCTCGGCTGGAAGGAGTACGAGCTCGAGGTCATGCGCGACGCGAAGGACAACTTCGTGGTCATCTGCGCGATCGAGAACCTCGACCCGATGGGCGTGCACACCGGCGACTCGATCACGCTCGCGCCGGCGCTGACGCTGACCGATCGCGAGTACCAGCGCATGCGCGACGCGGCCCGGGCGGTCGTCGTCGAGATCGGCGTGACGACCGGCGGCTGCAACATCCAGTTCGCGATCGAGCCTAACACCGGCCGGATGATCGTGATCGAGATGAACC
>CBFGLP010000780.1:0-3112 GCA_965649595.1 uncultured Myxococcales bacterium
GTGCTCCTCGCCCTCGCGCTCGCCGGCCCGCTCGGCGGCATCTACTTCGCCATGCCGCTCGCGGTCCTCTCGCTGTCCGCGCAGATCACGGGCGCCGCACCCGCGCTGGTCTCGACCGCCCTGGCGACGATTGGCATCGGCGCGTGGCTCCTGACGACCACCGCCGAACCGAGCCACAAGGAGGTGCTGCAGCTGGTCGCGTTCCTGGTCGCGGGTTCGATCATCAGCGTCGTGTCCGGCTCGCTGCGCGCAGGCCGGGCCCGCGACGTCGAGGCCCGGATCGCCGCCGCCCGCGCCGCCGAGAAGGCCGAGCGTCTGACCGCGGAGACCCGCAGGACGCTCGCGGCGGTGCGCGCGAGCGAGGTCGCTTTCCAGCAGCTCGCCGACTCGATGCCCCAGATCGTCTGGGCCTGCAAGCCCGACGGCAGCCCCTATTACTACAACCGCAGGTGGTACGAGCTCAGCGACGTCCCGGTGGGCACGCTCTCCGAGGCCAGCTGGTTGCGCGTGCTCGACCCGGACGACCGACAGCGGTGCCTCGACCTCTGGCACGAGTCGGTCCGCACCGGCGAGCCGTTCCAGATCGAGTACCGCTTCAAGTTCCCCCACGTCGACGAGTACCGGTGGTACCTCGGCCGCGCGCTGGCCGTGCGCGACGAGTCCGGCCGGATCATCCGCTGGTACGGCACCTCGACCGACATCCACGACGCCAAGCGCACCGAGGCGGCCCTGCGCGCCAGCGAGGAACGCCACCGCGCCCTCGCCGAGGCCCTGCGCGAGGCCGACCGCCGCAAGGACGAGTTCCTCGCCGTGCTCTCGCACGAGCTGCGCAACCCGCTGGCGCCGATCAAGAACAGCCTCTACGTCCTCTCGCGCGCGCCTCCCGGGAGCGAGCGAGCCCGCCGCGCGGAGCGAGTGATCGAGCGCCAGATCGAGCACATGACGCGGCTCATCGACGACCTGCTCGACGTCACCCGGATCTCGCGGCGAAAGATCCAGCTGCGGCGCACGGCGGTGGAGATGAACGAGCTGGTGCGCCGCACGGTCGAGGACCACCGCTCGGTGTTCGAGCAGAGCAACGTCTCGCTGGAACTCGCGCTGGCCGACCGGCCCGCCTGGGTCGACGGCGACCCCACGCGGCTGTCGCAGATCGTCGGCAACCTGCTGCAGAACGCCGCCAAGTTCACCGACCCCGGCGGGTGGGCCAGGGCCTCGGTCTCGGCGGGCGAGACCGACGTGTTCGTCCACATCCGCGACAGCGGGATGGGCATCGAACCGGACATGCTGCCCCGCCTCTTCAACCCGTTCATGCAGGCCGACACCACCCTCGATCGCAGCCGCGGCGGCCTCGGCCTCGGCCTCGCGCTGGTCAAGGGGTTGGTCGAGCTGCACGGCGGCACCGTAAAGGTGTCGAGCGAGGGTCCCGGCCGTGGCGCCGAGTTCACTGTCCGGCTCCCGCTCGAGGGCGGGGTGGAAAAGCCGACGTCACTAGCCGATCCTGTGCCCATGCGTCGCCGTCGAGTGCTCGTGATCGAGGACAACATCGACGTCGCCGACACCCTCGCAGATGCGCTCGAGGTGCTCGGTCACGAGGTCCACGTCGCCCACGACGGGCCGACCGGCATCTCGGCGGCACGCGAGGCTCGGCCCGAGATCGTGCTGTGCGACATCGGGCTGCCGGGTATGAGCGGGTATGGGGTCGCCGAGGCGCTTCGTGCCGACCCGATCCTACGCGATACCTACTTGGTCGCGCTGACCGGCTACGCCCGAGCCGAGGACAAGCGACGCGCGAGCGAGGCAGGCTTCGACACGCACGCGGCCAAGCCCTTGAACCTCGACGCGCTCGAGCGATTGATGCACTCGAACCCGCCATCGACCCAGCGATGATCAGCTGATCGTGTTGGCCCGAGTGGAGACGGGAGACGCCCACAGGGCATCCCCCGCACACCACTAATCCCAACGCCTAGTCCACGTCGTTCGCGTCGGCGCTTGGATCGAGCACCCGCGCGAGCTTGGTCCCGCGTAGCAAGCGAGCCAGCACCTCGGCCACGCTCTCGCCACCGAGGATCGCCAGCGGGGCCATGCTCTCGGCCATTCGCTCGGCCAGCGCCTGATCACCGAAGGCCTGCAGCGCGGCGATCAGCTCGGGCGAGACGGCCTGGGCCTTGGCCGCGACGGCTTGGACCTCGGCCTCGAGCTCGCGCAGCCGCTGAGCCAGCTGCTTGTCCGCGGTGTCGAGCTCGAGCTCGCTGGTGCTGCGGCGACGGGCCAGCTCGGCTTGGTGAACGCCGTCGAGCGCCTGCTGGTCGGCGAGCTGGGCGCTCAGCCGCTGCTTGCGGCTGTTGGCCTCGGCGAGGATCCGCGCGCGGTCGAGCTCGTGCTGGGCCTCGACCTCGGACTTCTCCAGCGTGATTCGGCTCTGCCGCGTGCCCGCGGTAATCGCCTGGATCTCCTGCTCGATCGTCTCGCGGGCGCGGGTCAGCTCGAGCCGACGACGCTCGCTGTCGAGCGTCAGCGTCTGCTCGACGACCGCATGCTGGGCGCCGACCAAGAGCGACTCGATCGCGTTGTCGCCGATCTCGACGCCGAGCACCTCGAGGTCGTAGACGCGCATGCCGTTCTCGTCGAAGCGCCGACCCGGTCGCTTGCCGTCCTCACCCTGGGCGCCGAGGATCACGTCGCGCACGATCGTGACCGCGCGCGGGTGGAAGTCCTGGACCGAGCGCTGCTTGATCTGCCCGCGCAGCAGCGAGCGGAGGTGCTCGGTCAGGAACTTCACGTAGTTCTCGACGTTGAACCAAAGCTGCGGATCGCCCTCGAAGTTGACCCGATACGAGAGCCGCACGCGGACCTGCACGAGGTCGGCGGTCTCGGCCTCGACGATGTCCGAGACCTTGTTGTAGAGCACCCGCAGGTAGGCGGTGCGCTCGATGTTGTCGTCGGTCTTGGGCGTGCCGGTCGAGAGCTCGGCCGGCTGCAGGACCTCGTCGTACTCGAGCATGTGCGTGGCCGGACCGACCACGACCTTGCGCTCGCCGGTCTTGCTGACGACCAGCACCGCGTAGCCGGTCCACACCGAGATCGCGACCGCGCCGTCGTAGCGGGTGTCGAG
>CBFGLP010000781.1:0-7568 GCA_965649595.1 uncultured Myxococcales bacterium
TTCGGGTTCGCAGGCGTCCGTCTGGCCCCCGGAGGGGGCCAGGACCGCTGTCATACGCGCTCGGCTGCGTCGACGACGTTGGCCAGCAGGCACGCGATTGTCATCGGTCCGACGCCGCCGGGCACTGGGGTGATCCAGCCAGCTCGCTCGCGCGCTGGCTCGAACTCGACGTCGCCGACCAAGCGATCCTTGCCACCGGCCGCTTGGATCCGGTTCATGCCGACATCGATGACGCAAGCGCCCTCGCGGATCCACTCACCGCGGATCAGCTCGGCCCGACCGACCGCCGCGACCACCACCTCGGCCCGCCGGACCTCGGCCTCGAGGTCGCGCGTGCGCGAGTGAGCCATCGTCACCGTCGCGTTCGCGTGCAAGAGCAGCTGGCCCATCGGCTTGCCGACGATGTTCGAGCGACCGACGACCAGCGCCTGCTTGCCAGCGAGATCGATGCCCGTGATCGCAATCAAGCGCATGCACCCCTGAGGCGTGCACGCGACGAAGCGCGGCCGTCCGAGCATCAAGAGCCCGAGGTTGTCGGGGTGAAAGCCGTCGACGTCCTTGCGCGGGTCGACGGCCAGCAGCACCCGCTGCTCGTCGACCTGCTTGGGCAAGGGGAGCTGCACGAGGATCCCGTGCACGCTCGGATCGGCGTTGAGCGCCGCGATCCGATCGAGCAGCTCCTGCGTGGTCGTGCTGGCGGGCAGTCGATGATCGCGGGTCGCGATGCCAGCCTCGGCCGCCCGCTTCTCCTTGGACCGGACGTAGATCTGCGAGGCCGGATCGTCGCCAACCAGCACGACCGCGAGGCAGGGCATGACGCCACGCGCACGGCAGGCCTCGACCCGGCTCGAGAGCTCGGCCAAGAGCTGGGCCGAGAGCAGCTTGCCATC
This sequence comes from uncultured Myxococcales bacterium, assembly GCA_965649595.1. Lineage (GTDB taxonomy): Bacteria > Myxococcota_A > Polyangia > Nannocystales > Nannocystaceae > Plesiocystis. Next base: position 891 of record CBFGLP010000781.1, read on the forward strand.
GAGCAGCGCAGCGCTCATGCGGCCGACGTGGTGGCCGACGAGCCCGACGAGCTCGACGACGAGGACGAAGTGGTCGACGGAGTCGACGACGAAGACGTGGACGATGACGATGACGAGGACGACCCGCCGTCCGACGAGGACGAGGCCGAAGATCCACCGCTTGCCGACGCGCCGCTGCTGCTGCTGGAGCTCTCGCCGCCCGACTTGCTGCTCGCGTAGAGATCCTTGTACCAGCCACCTCCCTTGAGGTGGAACGCAGCCGAGGTCATCTGTTTGGCCAGCGCGCCTCCGCACTTGGAACACTGCTCGACGGGCGGCTCGCTGACCTTCTGCAGGTGCTCTTCCATGGCGCCACACTGGGCGCAGCGGTAACGGTAGATAGGCATGGCGGCTCGGACTGTAGGCTCATGACCGGGCAGGTCAACCCCGCCTCGCGCCCGGCTCGGCCTGCGAACCTTCCGCAAGATGCGCGCTCGCGCCACGCCCCCAGTCTCAATCTCTACTGCTAGGCTCAACCCCGTGCCGCGCTCGCGCGATTTTCTGGCCTTTCGACCTCTCGCCAGCACCGCCCTGCTCGCGCTCGTCGCTGGTCTCGCGATCCCGGCCTCGGCCGCGCCCCCGGACGAGGATTGGACGCTCGAGACCCGCGAAGACGACTCCAAGCTGGTCGAGCAGCGCTTCACCAAGCTCAAGGCCAACCCCTTCGACGCCAAGCAGTGGCGCGCGCTCGAGCAATCGATCGGCCGCGGCGGCTTGGTCAAGCGGATCGAGTCCGCTTCGGACCACAGCCCCGACGACGTCGCGCTTCAGGTGCTCCGGGCCAAGGCCGAGATCCTGCAAGGCGATCCACGAGCCGCCGCCGAGCGGCTCGGCAAGCTGCAGGGCAAGGCTGGCCGGCACGAGAAGCGCGTGTTCGACATGCGGGTCGACGCGCTCGAGGAAGCCAAGGCCTGGGCCGACGCGATCGCTGCCCTCGAGGCCGAGGCCGCGGCCCGCAAGAAGGACGCCGAGCCGCTGCTCGATCGCGCCTATCAGCTCGCCGATCGAGCGGGGCTCCACGACAAGGCGCTCGAGCTCGCCGAGGGGCTGCTCGCCGATCACCCCAAGGACGCCGACGCGACGATCCGGGTCGCTCGCGCGGCGCGGGCTGCGGGCAAGGCGGACAGGGCCGATCAAGCCTTCGCCGACGCGATCGAGCTGAGCAAGGGCGACTTCCGCCATGAGCTGGTCGCCGAGCGAGCGCGCGCGCGGCTCGACGCAGGCAAGCCAAGCGAGGCCGCCAAGCTGCTGTGGGAGCTGCTCGACGACGCCGGCCGTGGGCAGCCCGAGATGCGCGAGGGCTGGTGGGAGGATCTCGAGACCTGCTACCGCAAGGAGGCTCGCAGCGAGGTGCTCGCGGACGAGCTCGAGAAGTGGCTGGCCGACGGCAAGCACGGGCGCGAGGTCGCGGCCTGGCAAGCGCTCGCGCGCGCCCAGAAGGCTGCTGGACGCAACCCGATCCCAGCCCTGCGCAAGGCGATCGAGCTCGCACCCAAGGATCCGGTCGGTCGCGCGGCGCTGATCGAGGCGCTCGAAGAGCAAGGCCAGTCCGAGGCCGCGCTCGAGCAGTACCGCGAGCTCAAGGGACGCAGCGCCGAAGAGGTTCGACTCGGGCTCGAGATGGCCGAGCGCCTGCTGACCAACGGCGAGCGCGAGACCGGACTGCAGATCGCCAACGAGATCCGCGTCAACGGGGCCCGCGACGGCGACACCCTGCTCTTGCTGATCGAGTTCTACAACAACGTCGACGAGCGCGACCTCGCGCTCGACACCGCCAAGGCGCTGGTCAAGGTCCGAGGTCGCGACGCCGACGCCCGCGTGGCCCTCGGCGAGCAGTTCTGGGAGATGGGTCAGCACGAGGAGGCGCTCGAGCAGTGGGCGCTCCTACCCAAGCTGGTCAAGCCGCCGCACAAAGGCTGGTTCCGCCACGCCGAGATCTTGGCCGACCACGCGGAGATGGATCGCAACCTCCGCAACGTCGCCGTCGACTCGATCGAGAAGGCGCTCAAGATCCAGCCGAACGAGCCCGCCTACCTGCGCCTGCAGGCGATGCTCGAGGAGGAGCGCCACCGACCCGATCGCGCGCTCGAGATCTGGGAGAAGGTCCGCTCGGTCGCCGACGAGCCGACCGAGGAGCTGCTGCGAGCCGAGGCCCGCACGCGGATCGTCGAGCTGATCGTCGGCCCGGGGCTGCCCAACCGCAGCGACGCTCGGGCTGCGGCGGTCACCGACGCTGAGAAGGAGCTGAGCAAGGGCGCGTCGCCGCAGGCGCTCGAGGCCGGGCTGTTCCTGGCTGAGCTCTACTCGCGCGAGGAGAACTACGGCTCCGCGGTCGAGATGTACAAGCGGCTGCGCGACCTGTTCCCCAACGACTCCGATCGACTGATGGAGCTGGCCAGCGCGCAGCGACGAGCCGGCAACGCCGAAGAGGCCATGCGCACGCTCGAGCAGCTGCTGCCGCTCTCGTCCTCGCGCGAGGTCGACGTGCTCGTGATGCTGACCGAGCTCAGCCACGAGCTCGACAAGCCCGAGCAAGCCCGGGAGGCGGCCGTGCGCGCGCTCGAGCAAGGTGGCAGCAGCGGCGTACGAGCGCTGCTGCGCCTCGGCGAGCTGCACGAGCGCCGCGGTGACGTCGAGCAGGCGATGTGGTGCTACGAGACCGTGCTCGCGGCCCAACCCGATCACTCGCGCACCCGCATGCGCCTCGCCGAGCTGCAGCTGACCACTGGCGACATCCCAGGCGCGGCCAAGAGCTTCCGCGATCTGCTCGACGCGGGTGGACCCGGCGACCTCATGCGCGAAGCCGGGGCACGAGCGCTCGATCTCGCCGAGGTCACCGACTCGACCCACGAGGTGCTCGAGCTCGCGGTCAAGCGGACCAAGCGAGAGCCGAACGCCGACGAGCCGCGCGACTTCTTGCTCGCGACCCTCGATCGCGTCGCGCACGATCAGGTCGAGGATTGGCTGCGCAAGGACGGAGGATCCGATCGCGACGACGATCGCGTGGCGGCCTTGCGACGGCCGCTGATCGCCGCGCTCTCGCGTGGGTCGATCAACAACCGACTCAGCGCCGCGCAGCACCTCGGCCAGCTGCGGCTGCCGGACACGGCAGTGCACCTCGCTCGCACCGGCGCGAACCTGCAGCCGCCGCGCGACGCCACCCACGCGGTCCAGACCCGCTTCATCGCGGCTCGCGTCGCCGCGGTTCGGGCCGCGGGCGAGCTCGACGACGTCGAGTCGATCCCGGTCATGAACGAGATCGTCGAGGCCAGCACGCAGAACGGACAGGTCCGCCACGCCGCGTTCTGGGCCCTCGCCAGCAGCACGCACACCGAGGCCGCCGAGCCGCTCCGCAAGCGGATCCGTGCAGGCGACGACGAGCTGGCGATCGCGCTGACTTGCCTCGGGCTCGCTCGGCTCTCGCGTGACGAGGCCCGGGTCGAGGATCTCGTGGTCGTCGATCGCATCGCACGAGAGTCGAAGTCGGTCCCGGTCCGCCGGACCTGCTCGTTCGCGGCCGCGGCTCTGACTCCGGACTTCCGAGTGGTCCGGCTGCACCCGCAGCTCCAAGATCCCGACCCCTTCGTCGCAGCCACCGCTGCGTGGCGAATCGGTCAGGTCGCCGCGACCAAGCTGCAAGCCAGCAGCGTCGAGGCGCTGTTCGGCCTCTACCTCGGACCCGCGGGCCTCCCCCGCGACGCAGCCGCAGCCTCGCTCGCGTTCCTGCTCGCCGACGAAGACGAGGTCCGCGGGATCGCGACACCGCCGGCGCTCCCCGAGCATCGCTGGGCGACCGTCGTCGAGCGCTGGCTCGACGAGACCATCGCCCCCGACTACGAGCCGCTCGACCCGGCCGATCTCGCGCCGCACCTCGAGCAGCTCCGCGCCGCGTGGACGCACAGCCGAACGGGCACCCGCGCCGAGATGGCCGCAGCCAACCGAGCCGCGGGCGCCTGCACGTCCGACGCCGCGGCCACATCCGAGCCTGCTGGCAAATCGGAGCAGAACAGCGACCCGGACGACTTGCCGAGCACGCTCTGCCTCGCACCGCTCGTGCGAGGAAGCGTGGACCTCTAAGGCGCCCACGGTCTGGCGCTTCGGTTGACAAGGCCCAACCAGCAGCGCCAGGATTCCCGAGACATGGAACTAGGCCTCGCGTGCCCGGTCTGCGGCCAACTGAACACGATCCGCGCGACGAGCTGCAGTCGGTGCGGCACCGTGCTCGCTCCCGCAGCCGAGCTTCGTAGCCAGGCGCCCGCGCCTGCTGCGATGGGAGGACCCGCATACGCGAGCACGCCCGCGGCACCTCCGCCCGCCTACGGCGCTGGCTATGGTTCAGGCCCCGTGGCAGCAGCGGGCTACCAACAGCCTCCGCCACCCCAGCAGCCCTACCCCTCGGCCCCACCACCAATGGCCCCACCGCCGGTCGCTCCGCCTCCCCAAGCTGGGTTCCAACCGGGGCGAACCATGGTCTCCAGCAACCAACCTGTTGCTACACCGGTTGCTGCGCCGCTGCGCTTCGATCCCAACACCGGTCAGCCGCTGCACGAGGACAACAAGCCCGCCGTCAAGACCATGTTCTTCGGCGCGCTACAGCAGCAGGCCGTCACGCCGCGCTTGGTCGTCATCAAGGGCGAAGGTGGTGACGGAGTCACCTACCACTTGAGCGGCACGACCCACGTCGTCGGGCGCTCGACGGGCGACATCACGTTCCCCGAGGACGTGTTCCTCTGCCACGAGCACGCCAAGTTCACCGCGCAGGACGGGCGGCTCTTCGTGCAGGACCTCAGCCACACCAACGGCGTGTTCGTCCGGATCAAGCGGCCAGTGCCGCTCGAGCACGGGCACCTGTTCCTGGTCGGCGAGCAGCTGCTCGAGATCGACAGCGCGCCGCTGCCCGAGTACGGAGCCAACGCCGACGGCACCTACTTCTACGGCAGCCCGCGCCCCGACGGCAGCTTCCGAGTGATGCAGCAGCTTGCGGGCGGCGGCGTCGGCTTGGTCAAGTCGGCGATCGGCAACACGCTCTCGATCGGCCGCGAGGGCAACGACCTCGACTTCCCCGAGGACCGCTTCATCTCCGGCCACCACGCCAAGCTCGACCTTTCCGACGACGCCAAGGTGCTGCTGACCGACACGGGCTCGCGCAACGGCACCTTCGTCCGCATCAAGGGCGCCCAGGAGCTGTTCCACGGCGACTACCTCTTCGTCGGCCAGCAACTCTTCCGCGTCGAGATCTCGTGAGGCTCCCGTGATCGTCTGCCCCAACTGCGGCAAGGAAAATCAGGATCACTACAAGTTCTGCCTCGGCTGCGGAGCCAAGCTGCCGCCGCCAGGTCAGGCCGCCCAGCCACCGGCGCCGCCCCAGGCGAGCCCGCCCGTGATGCCTCCGCCGATGGTGCCGGCTCCTCCCCCACCCGTGGCCTCGGCCTACGGCGCCGGCGCAATGCCACCCGCACCGCCGCCACCCGCACCGCCGCCCCCGGGTGGGTTCGGGCCGCCGCCTGCGAGCTACGGCCAACCACCGGCACCACCGCCGAGCTTCGGTGGACCGCCTCCGGCTCAGCCTCCGAGCTTCGGCGCGCCGCCGCAGGCCTACGGATCTCCGCAGCCCTACGCGCAACCTCCCACCTACGGCCAGCCACCCTACACGCCGGGGACGGCTCCCGTCGCGCCGCCCTCGCAGCAGGCGACCACCGTCGGTCCGCCTCCCGCTCCGCCGGCGGCAGCGATCCGCAAGTGTCCCAGCTGCCACACCGAGAACCCGCCGCAGTTCAAGTTCTGTGGCTCGTGCGGGACCAAGCTCGAGGCCGAGGCACCAACGCCGCCCGCTCCACCCGCTCCCGTAGCGCCCCACATGCCGCCCCCGGCCGTGCAGCCACCAGTTGCACCGGCTGCACCCGTCGCAGAGGTTGCGACGGCTCGGACCATGTTCATGGATGCCGGCCAGCGGCCGGACTTCAGCGCGAAGGTGGCCCAGGTTCGCCTCGTGCTGCTGCGCGAGGACGGGAGCGAAGGCGGCGTGCTCGTGATCGAAGGCGGTCCCGAGCGAATTGGTCGGGCTCACGGTCCACCCTTCGACAGCGACGCTTACCTCGATCCCAACCACGCCGAGCTGACCGCAACGCGCGAAGGTCTGCGCATCGACGATCTCGGTTCGCTCAACGGCGTCTACCTCAAGCTCGACGGCCGTAGCGAGCTGCAAGATCAGGACATGTTCCGCGTCGGGCAAGAGCTGCTGCTCTACGAAGATCTGCCCGAGCCCTCGCCCACCGATGACGGCACCGAGCGAATGGGCAGCCCCAACCCGGGCTACTGGGGCCGGGTCAGCGTGCTAGTGAGCCCCGGGCGCGCGTGTGCTGCATTCCCGATCAAGGATGAAGGCATCACGATCGGCCGCGAGTTCGGCGAAGTCGTATTCCCCGACGACGGCTATGTGTCTGGGACGCACTGCCGGATCTTCGGCGACGACGCGGGCGTGTTCATCGAGGATCTCGGCAGCTCCAACGGCACGTACATGCGCGTCCGCTCGGGCCAAGTCGTGCCGCTGGGCTCGCTCGTGCTGGTCGGTCAGCAGCTCTTCCGCGTCGATCCCGGTTGAGCCTGTCGGCCAGGGCTTCGTCGGCCCGTCCGGGCCGA